>JAPLSS010000175.1 GCA_026398515.1 Candidatus Sumerlaeota bacterium
CCTTCGAGCGCGTCTGCGCCTCCAGGAAGTTCGGCACGGCGATGGCGGCCAGGATGGCGATGATGGCCACGACGATCAACAACTCAATGAGGGTGAACCCCGATAGCAACACGAAGCGAAGATTCTTCACTTCTCCTCCTCCTCTCCCTTCTAAAATTGAGCACATACCACCGCAACAGTATCTTTCTTAGCGCAGCAGGGCAATCCAAGGCAACTGAAAAATGGCCAACTGGAGACTTTCGGCCGCGCCGGGGACGCAAAGCGCCCGGCCCCAAGGCGCGCCCCGCGGCCCCCGGAAAAGAGCTTGAAGCCCGCCCCCGGTTCGCCGATAGTCCACTCTGCCTTTCGCGCGCCAGTAGCTCAGGTGGATAGAGCGTATGCCTCCGGAGCATAAGGC
The DNA here is from genome assembly GCA_026398515.1 of Candidatus Sumerlaeota bacterium. Classification (GTDB taxonomy): domain Bacteria; phylum Sumerlaeota; class Sumerlaeia; order JAPLSS01; family JAPLSS01; genus JAPLSS01. Next base: position 398 of record JAPLSS010000175.1, read on the forward strand.
CGCAGGTTCGAGTCCTGCCTGGCGCGCCAACTCAAACTCAGTGTTTGCAGGGGTTTCCCAAGGGTTCCTTCGATAGCGATCTTCTCTTCGTTCGGCCTCATATCGGCCCGATTCCGACCTTTCGCCGGATAAAAACCGGATACATTTGGCGGAACGCATTGGCCGGGTCGGTCTCCGTTGACGGGACTGGCCCGGCCGTTCTTGTCGTGCGGCGGGTCCACCGGGGAATGAAGACGGGCGGCGAGAGGTGCGCCGGACGGGGCACAGTGGCCAGCGGTGTCGCCCCAGGGCGGTCGGGAGAACGAATGGTTTTGCCCGACTCGTGGCGCATATCCAACGGATGCTCCGGCTGTTCGCCTGAGTGTGCATCATGGAGCGGATCGCGCGCTGGCCAGCGAGTCGCCTTGCGGCTCTTCCCAGTTGCCAGATTGCGCGGGGTTTGGCTATCGTCGGAAGACGCCAAGCAGATCGGGTGCCTCTGGCCGGCTTTGCGGCTTGGCGGCGATCCTGGAAGAAGCGAGCGGACCCATGTCGGTGAATCGAAAAGCATATCTGGATGCGCGCCATCGCGTCGAAGTGTGCCGCGAGCCGGTCCCCACGCCGGGCCGGGGCGAGGCCCTGGTGGCGATCAAGGCCAACGGCATTTGCGGCTCGGATATTCATTTCTATCAGGAGGGCCGGCTGGGCAACTTCGTGGTGACGCGACCCTACCTGCCCGGCCACGAAGCCAGCGGGGAAGTTGTGGGCGTGGGCGCGGGCGTCGTGGGCGTGTCGCCCGGGGACCGGGTGGTGATCGAGCCCGGGATTCCCTGCGGACGATGCCCGCGTTGCCGAAGCGGGCGATATAACCTGTGTCCGGAGGTCGTTTTCCTCTCGGCGCCGCCGGTTGATGGAACGTTCTGCGATTATCTTTCGATTCGCGCGGACATGCTGCACAAGATGCCGGAAGGCATGTCGTTCGAGATGGGGGCGCTGGCCGAGCCGACGGCGGTCGCGGTGCACGCGGTGAATCGCGGCGCGGTTCGCTACGGGGACACGGCGGCGATCCTGGGGTGCGGGCCAATCGGGCTGCTGACGCTGTAGGCGTTTCGAGCGGCGGGCGGCGCCCGGGCGGTTTGCGTGGACGGCATCGCCAGTCGACGGAACAAGGCCGCGGAACTCGGCGCCGACTTGGCCCTCGAACCCGGGCCCGCTTGCGAAGTCCTGCGCGACACGGCCGACGTGGTTTTTGAGACGGCGGGATCGTCCGCGGCGACCGCGGCGGCCTTCGCCTTTGCGCAGCCGGGCGGGCGCGTCGTGCAGGTCGGTTGGCCGGAGAAGAACGGCGTCGAACTCGACGTGGCGCGGTTTCTCGAAAAGGAATTGAACTATGTCGCGGTCAACCGCTACGCCAACGCTTTCCCCGCCGCGATCCAGTGGCTCGCCGACGGGCGCGTGCGCGGAGACGTTCTGATCACCCATCGCTTCCCCTTCGACCGAGCGGCGGAAGCGTTTCAGTTTGCCCTGGACCATCGGGCAGAGGCGATCAAAGTGATGGTGTTACATTGAAGCGCTGATCCGTCGAGGGTTCTTCCGTTGCCTGAAGGCTCTCTGCGACTCCCGTGCCGGGAGACTTAAAATCCCCAGGCGGGCAACCGCCGTGCGGGTTCAAGTCCCGCTCCCGGCACCATCAGAAGCCCTTGTTTTTCAGGCCTTTGCAACATTTTGCGGCTCTGGCCTTCATGAGGGCTTCGCGGAGTCTTTCCGCCCCCGTTCGGGCCCGATTCCGGCTGTGTCGCTGGAAACATCCTGGAAACATGGTCTGGCGCGGTCGTCCGTCAACTGCGACCTACAAAAGAACGTCTGTGCCGGCATTCCTGGGCCGGGTCGGCTTGTTCAGCGATCCGGCCTTTTCTCTGCTGGGCGGTTGACGGCTGCGCGCGGCAACGACAAGAGCAATGGAACGGGCACAGCGCTTCAACCTACTTCCAGATCTTGGCCATGCAGGCGGGCTCGATCATCGGCAGATACCCCTTCTGAGCCACAGCCTGCGATCTGATGTGGTCGTCGCGCGGACAAAGCCTTGGAGATGATCAAGCGTCTCCGCCGAAACAAACCGTCCGGCGACATGCCGTCGGCTCAGACCGAAGAGCAACGTCGGTTCGTGCGGGAGTGCGCCTAGCGGTAGTTCCTGTTCCCTGGATTGACCTTGACCATTTCAGCGGCGTTTCTCATCGTTCACCTTATCTCCGTTTTTCGGAAACCCTACGGGAGGTGGCGTCATGGCGAAGATAATCGCTCAGCGGCTCATGCGGCATCGGAAGAAACTGAAGTTGACCCAGGACGAATTTGGGCAGCAGTACAAAATCAGCGGCCCTGCGGTGTTCAAGTTCGAAAAGGGCTATGTCACGCCGTCGCTGGAACTCTGGCTCAAGATGGCGAAGGCCATGGGCATTCCCGTGAAGACGGCCGTCCTGATGCACGTTCACGACAAGTTGCCGGAAGCGCAGAAGCAGCTGACGGGCATCGCCGCCCTGATTGAAGGAGAAGGCGAGTCGCATCTTGGGAAGGACGACTTCCGGAAGTTCAAAAAGAAGGACGACTTGCGTCAGGCTATAGCGAATCACCAGTTGCTGCCCGATGGGCTTCGGGAGTTCGCCGCTTCCCAGGAAATGTGGACCATGTATCGTCCGACCGGAGAAGAGGTGAACATCCTGCGGGACGCCTTCGGTCCGCTTGGAGAGGGCAAGGCACGGGACTTCTGCGATGGGTTGCGACTGATCAGGGAGTTCCGGGGAACCGGGGTCTAGTTCGAAATCCTCACGGGAAGTCCGGCCACACTGTGCCATTCGGATCGCACGCAGCGGGCCGGTTTTCGAACAGCGTTCAGACGGGGATTGCCTTCGAAGAGGCGGCTGTTCCGGATGGCAGGTTCCTTTTCTGTCATCGATGCTCGCGGCGCCATTGGCCGGGCGGGATTCTTGCCGCGGCGGCGAACACGTTGCGGAAGTACGAATACCGGAACCCTGAGATCTCCGCGATCCGCGCCAGCGACAGGTCCGTCTCGATCATCAGACGTTTCGCCCGATCGAGCCGCTGCCTCACGAGCTCCTCGTTGACCGTCCGATCCAGGTTCTGGTGGAAGCGACTTTCCAATGTGGCGCACGACACTCCGGAAGCGCGGACGATGTCGTTCAGTCCAATTGGGTTCTCCAGATTGCGGGCGATATACTCGACCGCCGCCCGGACAGCGCGGTCGCCGACCGCCAGCGCGTTGGACGAAGCGCGCACGACGACCGAACGCGGGGGAATCCAGACCGGCTCGTCGGGAGCCTTTTCCCCGTTCATGAGTCGGTCGAGAAGCCCGGCGGCCTCGAATCCGATCCGCTCGCCGTTGACATCGACGCTGGACAGCGCAGGCCGCATCGACTCGCAGATCAGCGCGTTGCTCTCTACGCCCACGATGGCCGCGTCGTCGGGGACGGCTAGCCCCAGGCGCTTGCATGCCCCCAGAACGCTTTGCGCGCGCCTGTCGCTGGAGGCCATGATCCCGACCGGCTTGGGGAGGCCCGCCAACCACTCGTCCAGGCTGTTTTCGCGTGGGGCCGTTGGCCGCCCGGCGCGGAATCGCCTGAGCGCTTCCGCCCGGTTCGCTCTCGGTTCGCCGTCGTCCTTCTGCCTGACGCTGAACCACGCGCAAGGCCGTCCCCGGCGTTGCACCGTCTGGGCGAAGCCCTCATAGCGCGCGGCGATCGATGGAAGAGCCAGGTTGCCCACGAAGCCAAAACCGCGGAAACCCCTGTCGAGCAAGTGTTCGCCTACGATTCTCCCGTTCTCGGCGAAATCCGTCTGAACGCTTGGAAAGGCGCCGGTCATCCCGGTCTGAATCGCAACAACGGGTATCCGCAGCGCCTTTACGCGCTGGATCTCCGATGGGCTCAGGCGGCCGTACGTGATCAGGCCCATCGCCCCGAGAGTCTCAAGGTCCTCGTATCGGGAGAATCCGCCGCGCTGCTTGAGCGGCCCGTCGTTGAAAAACAGTTTCCACGATGGCGACGACGACGCGTAGCGCAGGATGCCCTGGAGCGAGTCCTGGAAGAGCGAATTCCACAGGCCTCCGTGCGCCACGTCGATCCCTATAACCACTTGCCTCGTGGCCATTCCGGACTCCTCAAAGTCGCGTGAACCTATGGATTATTGGGCCAAGCCGCGGCCAAAGTCAATCCGGCAAACGGCCGTATTTATCCGATTTCATACACGTTTTGCCGGACTTCATACATGACAGGAACGGTCCGGGGCGCCCATGATAGGCAGGTGAACAACGCGAAGGAGAGACGCGATGCGGAGAAGAGACTTCCTGCGACTCGGCGCGGCCGTCACAGCCGGCGCCATCCTGCCTTCGGCGCTGCGCGCGGCCGGCGCAATCGGCGAGCACCCCAACATCCTGATCATTCTCGCCGACGATATGGGCTATTCCGATCCCGGGTACATGGGCGGCGAGGCGCGCACGCCCCATCTTGACCAGCTTGCCGCGAACGGCGTGGTGTTCGTCAATTGCGTGAATAATTGCAAATGCGCGCCGACGCGTGCGTCTCTGATGACCGGCTTATACAACCAGCGCACCGATGCGGTTCGCGGGGCGGGAGGAAATATCAATGAAGGAGATTCCTCATGTCTTGCCGAACACTTGCGCGATGCCGGCTACGCGACGATCCTGTCGGGAAAATGGCACATCAATCCCCATCCGCTGCAGGCCGGATTCCAGGAAAATTACGGCTCGCTGATGGGCGCGGTCTATTTCAAACCGAAAGACAATGGTAAGAAAACGATCCAGATCGACCATAACGGACAGCCCGCGGACATTCCCGATGACTGGTATTCGACGATCGCCTACACCGACCACGCGATCGCGTCGGCAAAAGAAGCCATCGATGCGCAGAAGCCGTTCTTTCTTTATCTTGCATATCATGCGCCGCACTGGCCACTTCAGGCCCTCGAGGAGGATATCGCCAAATATCGCGGCAGATACCAGGCTGGGACCGATGCGATGCGGAACGAACGATATGAACGCATGGCGCGCCTGGGCATCGTGAATCCGGCGACCTGGAAATTGCCGGAACTCGAGGAAGGCGCGCCTGCATGGGATACGCTGGACGACGAGCAAAAACAACGCACGGCGGAAAAACTCGCCGTGGTCGCAGCAATGATGGATCGGATGGACAATGAAATCGGCCGCTTTCTCGACTTTCTGAAACAAGAGAACGTGCTGGACAACACGCTGATCTTCTTCCTTTCCGACAACGGCGCCAGTGCCGAGGGCGGCACGTTCGGAAAATTCGACTGCCCGAGCACGGCGCGTATTGGGAGCGCCGATTCATTCATTACGGTGGGGACCCTGGCCGCGGTGGCGCTGGACACCCCGCTGCGCAAATACAAAACCACGTTGTACGAGGGCGGCAAGACAACGTCGCTGCTCGTCCACTGGCCGGGCCATACGGTGGAAAAAGAAGAATACCGCCGTGACCTGTGCCACGTCCTGGATATATTCCCGACGTGCCTGGAGGCGGCAGGCTGCGCCTATCCCCAGAATTATCGGGGAAGGACGCTCCATCCGCTGGACGGGAAGAGCCTGGTTCCCGCCCTGCGGGGCGAGGCCGTTGGCGAGCGGACGTTTTGCGCAAACTATAAGCAGCATCGTTCCGTGCTTAATTCGCGCTGGAAAATGGATGGGGAGGTCGATGCCGGGGGGCGGAAGGAAAAGCCATGGGAGCTCTATGACCTGAGCGTCGATCGCAGCGAAACCAAGAATGTCGCGAGCGAGCATCCCGACATCGTGAAGGAACTCTCCGCGAAGTGGGACGTATGGAATGCCGACGTGCGGGCCACGGAACAATATGACGAATACGTAGTGCGGAAAGAGGGCAAAAAGCCGAAGAATAAGGTCAATGGGAACGATGATGAAGAGGGAGACGAGTGAGGGAGCATGCAGATGAGCCGGGAATGAACGCCACTCGAATCGTCACACTTTGAACGGAGGCAACACCGATGAAAACAAGATACGCCCATCCATTGCTCACCGGCCTCGCCAGTATGGCGGGTCTCCTGCAAAGAGGATTTACTCTTGCGACTCTGTTCATGGCAGTCTGCATATACGGCAATGCCCAAACACTTACTGAACTCTACAAACCCTACACATATCAAGGGATGCCATACCGACTGATGGAACCCGCAGATTGTGATTCTGCGAAGCGCTATCCGGTTATTGTTTCATTGCATGGCGCAGGCGGCAGAGGAGAGGATAACGAGAAAAATCTGGTCAAGTGGGCCCCGCAGCTTACCGACCCAAAGGTACGCTCGGATTATCCAGCCTATGTGATCTTCCCGCAGTCTAAAGGCATGTGGAATGAACAACACCTGCAGAACATCAAAGATATCATTAAAGCTCTGCCGTCTGTTGATATGAGCAGAATATATATCATGGGCCAATCAATGGGAGGCTACGGAACTTATAAAATGATAGGATGGGATCCTGAATACTTTGCCGCTGCGGCCCCTGTTTCCGGAAGCGGCCAGGGCAGTGCGTCGGTTATCAAGGACGTCCCCATATGGGCTTTTCATGGCGACGCCGATCCTAGAGTCCCAATCAAGCCTGATTGTAATCTCTTTGATGAAATGAAGAGAATCGGCGGAAACATGAAATTCACTGCTTGGCCAGATATGGGGCACAGCACCGGCGCTATGTTTGTTCCTTTTGTCGATAATGGCATAACGCAACTCAGCAGTGATCGCTGTGATCCGGAGCCGGTTTTCTTGAAGTGGCTTTTCAAACAGCACCGGGACATGGCACCGAGGCAGAGCCTCTCTGCCGCCAACCGGACTCCGACCCCTACTGTCTCGCCGGGCGGCAAAGTCACCTTCAGTCTCAGCGCCCCCAAGGCAACGGAGGTGCTGCTCGGAGGCGATTGGGGCGGTGAGCGTTTGCCGATGGTCAAGGACGCTAAAGGAAACTGGACCCTGGATGTGCAGCTCAAGCCGCAAATCTACTCGTATTCCTTTCTGGTGGACGGAGTGAAGACGCTCGATCCGGCCAATCCGCAGCTCAAACTGGGCCGCGTTTCAAATGCGAGTTCCGTTGAGGTGCCAGGCACGCCGCCAATGTTGTGGGAGATGCGCGACGTCCCCCACGGCGATATTGTCAGCATCACCTACCGCTCAACGGCCGCGGGCGAGCAGCGGCGTGTTACGATCTACACGCCGCCGGGCTACCAACCGGACCAGGCGACCAAACTTCCCGTGCTCTATCTGTTGCACGGCGTCGGCGATACCGATAGCAGCTGGGTACAGTATGGCCGGGCGAATCTGATTGCGGACAACCTGCTGGCCGAAGCGCGGATGAAGCCCATGATCATTGTGATGCCGAACGGTCACGCCTACAAACCAGGCGAAACCACTGCCCCCGGGACGCGGCCGACGAGCGTCTTCAAAGAGGACCTGCTGGAGACGATCATGCCGCTCGTGGAAGAGACGTATCCAGTGAAGACCGACCAGCCGAACCGCGCCATCATGGGATTGTCCATGGGCGGCGGCCAGGCGTTCAGCATCGGCTTGGGCAATCTCGACATCTTCAGTCACGTGGGCATCTTCAGTGCCGGCGGCAGCAGTGGTTCGGATGTGCTGGCCGGACTGGCCGCCGATCCAACGTCAGCGAATGAGAAACTCAAGCTGCTCTGGATCGGTTGCGGTCGGCTCGACCGTGGATTCGAAAGCGTGCAAAAACTAACCGACGATCTGACGAAAGCGGGCATCCGCCACACCTTTAAACCCACTGATGGGGCGCACGACTGGATAAATTGGCGGGAATACTTGGCCGAGACGCTGCCGCTCTTGTTTCAGTAAAAGGAAAAGGAAAAGGAAGCCGCTGAGGAATAGAATCAGCATCCAGTGTCGTGATGTCGGCAATCCGTTAACGCACCCAAACTCGGCAAAGAAAAAGAACCGCTGCAGAAAGAGTGGATTTTAACAAGAGGAGAGCTAACATGAGAAACACAATTCTGAGCTTAGCAGGGGCTTTTCTGTTCAGTGCTTCCGTGCAGGCGGCAACGTTATCGGATCATGCCGGTCTGAAACTGGAGCTGGAGGACAATGTGAATATTGCCGCGGTAGAATTGAGCGGGGAAAAACTGCCGAAGGGGACGGATGGCGGTTTCTATCTGCGGGAACCGAACAGCGCCAAAGAAGTTTTAATGGCGGGAAACGCAGTTACCAAAGACGGGAAACTTCAGCTGACGCTGACGAGCTCGCTCCAGGCGAAAGTGAGTGCGGTGCTGACCGAGGGGGAGGGCTTTATCGAGGCAGTGGGCGAGTTGGAAGATCTGACGGGCAAGGATCGCGGATTGTGGCTGGGCTTTAGTGTGCCGGTGAATACGACGGGCTGGAAATGGGGCCAAACGCTCAGCGCCAGCCCGGTCATCACGAATGAATCTCCTGCCTATGCGGAGGACAATAATCTGGTTCCGATTCCCGCCGTGTGGACCGACAAAGGCGGAATCGCGCTGTGTATCCCGCCGACGGATCCGTGCGTGTTCGAGGTCGGCGCCGATGCCGATGGCATCCGCATCCAGATGGCTTTCGGCCTGTCGAAGGACACGGCTAAATTTCCCTCGAAGGCTCCCTTCCGTTTCCGCATCTACTCCATCGACGGCACGTGGGGCTTCCGCGACGCGCTCGCAAAATACTATGACTGGTATCCCGAATACTACACTATCGAGCCCTGGATCATGGAGGCGCTTAACCATCACCACGACTGGATTGGTATGAATTATGTGAACGCAACGTTCAAAACGGACCGCCAGATCGATCCTAACCTGAAAGAGTACCAGGCCTACACCAAAACCTCCGCACGCATCCAGGATTTGAAAAATTCGGATCAGATCAAGACGCGTGAGCAGATCCTCGATGCCATTGCAAAAGCCACCACGATTCAGCATTACGAGCAAAATGGCGACGCAAACTCCCCGCTGCTCATTGAGGGACGAGCCGCCCTCATCAACAGCGTCTGTTATAACCCGGACGGATCGTTTGGCATTTTTAAGGCGGGCGGCGGAAGTATTGATTTCCCTCACAACTGCGATCCCGACCTTTTTGCGGACAAAAAAATTCCGGTTTACGCAAATATGTATCTGCGCAAGGCCGATGATCTTCGGAAGCTCGGAAGTTTTGTCAGCATCCACTGGGACCGCCTCGGGGGTGGAGCAACTTCCTCAACTACCGTCGCGAACATTTCGCCTATATCGACCATCCCCTCACCTTCGATCAGGAGGGTCGCGTCTGCATTCACACCCAGTTTACGAACTACGAGCTGTTTGACGCCTACCGGTTGCTGCTCAAACAGGGCGGCCTGTTCCATGAGGGGGCCGGCATGAAGGTGTACGGATGGAGCAAAATCCCCAACCGGCCGGCTGGCCAGATGAATGGCGGTCAGTTCTTCCTCGCCTCGTTGGTGGCCGGCGGCTGGCAGGAGGGCAGTTTCAAGCCGCTCGAGCTGGGTGGTTTTGATTTCGAGCGCATGGTGGTGGGGCGTAAATCCTATCGGATCTCTTCTGGAAATATTTTAGCGCAAAAGGTTGGGCCGTCGGTGGAAAGCATCAAGAACGCCCTCGCCAAGACCACGGCGTACGGTTTTGCCTGCCCGGTGCAGTTTCAATATTTTTACCCGCCAGAGCATCCCGACTACGACAAGGATATTTCATGGTACACCAAGCCGGAGCATAAGGCCCTGTGGGACAAGTATGAACCCGCCAACCTGGCCATCCGTCTCGCTGGCTGGGAGCCGGTCACCTACGCCTATTCCAATTCCCAAGCGGTTCAGCTTCAGCGCTTCGGTCGCGGGGAAACTATTTATCTGACCGTCTGGGGGCCGGAACCACCCGCTTCGGTCGAGGTCGAAGTCGATGCCGCCAAGTTGGAGCTGAGCGAAACCCCTTCGTTCAGCGAAATCGTCGCCGACACCCCGATGAAGATTGCCAAAAGTCCCAGAGGCTGGAAGCTTACAGTCCCGATGGAAAAGAACATGACACGCGTTATAAAAATCAACTAGAATCGTAGATTCAAGGAAAGAAAGAACAAAGAGGAAGACACTGCGGAATAGAACGGATCCGGCCGCCTGCTTTGGCCTGCCGTATATCTCAATAAGAAAGATACCAACGTTATGAAACGCATCCCCCTCTTGCCTACAGTCCTCGCCAGGGAGATAAGCCTTATCGGCCTGATCGTCGCATGCGCGTTATCCATTGTTCAAGCCGAACCCCCGGCAAGTTCTTTCGGGGTATGGGCCAAGGGAGTCACCTTCGATCCTACAGACTATCCCTTCGTGAGAGGATGGACGGCGGATCTGCCCTGGTCTGATGTGGAAAGAGAGCCGGGCGTTTTTGACTGGAGCGGCTTGGATCAGGCGATTGACAAGGCCTTCCAAAATGGAATGTACCTGTACGCCTCCCTGGGCGTGGGCCCCGAGGCGCCGGACTGGATCTACGAGCACGGCGTTCCCAAAGTCTTCACGGACGACACGAAGCACCTGGGCAAATGGGAGTATTACCCCTACTACCTCGCCCCCGAGTACAAGTCGTATTTCCAACGCCTCGTCACAGAGTTCGGGAAGCGGATCCGCAGCTATCCCGAGGAGAAGCAAAAGCGCATCGCGTTCATTCAGGTCAAGACCGGCTGTACGGGCGACGAGGCTGCCTACAAAGGAGAACCGAAGGACAGCCGATACGCATTGTCTAAGGAGTCGGCCGAATGGCGCCAATTCCGGTTGGAGACTTTCGCCTTGTTCGTGAAGATATTCGTCGATGGTCCCGGCCCGCGAATCGACCTGCTTTTCAACTCGGTTGGAACCGTGGAGGAGGGAGGCAAGGACTTCTCGCAAGAATGGGATTGGGTGACAACCCATATTCAAGGAAGCTTCGGAATCAAGAACGGCGCTCTTTCCCGAGGGCATCATTTGTGTGGCGAACGGTCATTGGACGACCAATGGACTCCGTTCCTCATCGATCCCAAAGGCCTCCAGCTGTTTCGCCGCTCCGAGATGGACCAAACCTGGCTGAGGCCATGGTATCAGCTGAATCTGCCCCTGAATTTCTATTGGGGCGCCGTGAATGCCCTGAATGGCGGACAGAGCGTGTGGGACGTAACCAAGAGCGCCATGGATGCGTGCAAGCAGGAGGGCTTCGACTATTCCTTCTACTTCTTCAATCGCTATGCGGGGCAGATCCATCCGGAGACCGCCACGGATGCCTTCTGCGCCTTGCACAAAGGTCTGGATGCCGCCGATGCCAAGGCGTATCCCGAGGAGAAGTTCGGTAAAGCCACTCGCGAGAATCTGGATCGAATGCTGAAGATATGCGAAGGGTTTTCAAAGTATGGCGCCGCCGTGGACGATAAAGACGCTTTGCTCCTGAACCAGGTCAGACAACGGCCGCAGCAAAGGGGATTCAACGACGTGGGCTGGGACATCTGGCCTGACAATTACACGCGGTTTCTCTACCAGATCGACGCCGATGAAACGTCCATTCCCCTGTGGCGGGTCGGAGGACCGATTACCAAGTCTTCCTCCATCTATTCCCGGTTCGCACGCGGGTTTGAGCACGCCTCCGGAAAAGATGCCATGTATTTCAAGCTACATGACAATTTCATCAAGGACAACACCCCCAAGGTGATGACGATCCATGTGGTCTGGTATGACGGCCAGACGGGCTCTACTTGGAAGTTGGATTATGACGCCGGCGCGCCAACCATGAAGACAGCCCTGGCGGTCACCGGGACCGGAGACAAGCAATGGCATGACGAGACCGTCGCCCTGAACGACGCCGTGCTCTATCACGGCGAGTCCAATGGAGGCGATATCGCCCTGATCAACACGGATGATAAAGACGATGTGTTCAGCATTATCGAAGTCCATCGCGGCATGCTGGAAGAGCCGTATCGGAAGCCCCCCGCCATCCGTCCCGCCACCGATAGCGAGCCGGCGCCTGGGAAAGCCGAGAGACAGAAGAGAGAAAGAAACAAGAGCAGGAAAGATGCCGCGGAATAGATATGAGATCGAAAGGCGACGTCCATGTTGGCGAAAGCTTCTGACCCGATCGAGCGCCCCTTGGGGGTATTTCCGCGCGAAGCCTGCGGGATTTGGCAATGGTATTCCCATCACGGCAGCCCGGAGAGATGGGACGGAAGGGTCGGCGCCGACACGTATCCGGGCATGAAGGGCGTTCCCGTCGTCGTGGGTTGGAACGAACTCGAGCCGCGCGACGGGGATTTCCAGTGGCGCTTGATAGACGACGTCATCGAAAGGTGCGCCGCCAACGGTCTATACATTTTCTCGATGGTCTGGTATCTGCCCCCGAATCCCGAATGGCTCTACGAGAAGGGCGTTCCGCGCGTCGAAATCGATACCTTCAAGACCGAAGCCGACGGGGAGTTCGCTCATATCCCCTACCCCTTCTCGGACCAGTACGAGTTCTACTTTCACCGGGCCATCGACGCGGTGGCTGACCATATGCGCAGCCTGCCACCCCCTCTGCGCAAATGGTATCTCTTCCACCAAGGGACGACCGGCTCGACCGGCGACGGATACTGCTACAAGGGACAGCCCAAGGACCCGAAGTATGCCATCCCGCGCGACGAGTGGGATGCCTACTGCAAGAAGGAGGCGCTCTATCAGATCAGGGCCTTTACCGGCGCCGCCGGCGGCAAGCCGCCGATCCCGCTGCTGATCAATGCCCTCAACGACGAGGAATGGCTGGCGCGGGAATGTCCGGCGATGGTCCTTAAGAATGGCGTCGGTTCTCACTTCTACCAATCAAACACAGACAAGACCAAGTTCGAGCAGCACCGCCCGTGGATGACGAACCGCAACTCGCTCAAACGCCCGGTCTTCATCCGAGGCGAAGGCGAGACCGCGTTCATGGACCAGACCCGATGGTTTCAGAAGAATCCGCTGATGAACTTCTACTGGAGCGCCCTCTACGCGCTCCACATGGGAATCGATATCTGGAACGTGGGCGGCGGCGCGCTCGAAATGCCGGAACTCTGCATGGCGTTCGATACGTTCAACCGATACGCCGGCCAGAAGATCCCGTCCCAGTCTCCCGTCGCTTTTTGCGCCCTGCGCGACAATCTCAACGCCGACGACACCGAGCGCTTCCCCGAAGACAAGTATGGCAAATACACGCTTGGCAAGGTCGGCAAACGCGAGACGAAAATTGATGATTTCAAGGGCGCCTCCTACGAGAGCAATCGGCAGCGCGTCGAGGCGATCCTCAAGGAATTCGCCCCACGCGGCGCCGTGGTTGAGGCCCCGTCCGTCGTCCTCGCAAGCGGGATGGAAAGTCGTCGGCGGAAGGGCCACAACGACGTCGGCCGCGACCGCATCGAGGACAACTACTGCCGTTTTCTTCATCAGATCGACGCGAACGAAACAAGCGTCGGCTGGTGGCATATAGGCCCGCCCTACCAGCCCTACGGCCGCTTCGCGCGCGGCTTCGACAGCGCCGCGGGCAAGAATGCCATCTGCCTTGCCTTCGATGAAGACTTCTTCGCCAAGGAGGCGCCCGGCAAACTGAAGATCCGCGTCACGTGGCTCGATAGGGACAAGAGCGAGTGGAAACTGGTTTACGACGCGAAGGACAATCCTGCGAAGACGGCCATGACCGTCAAAGGCTCAAACTACGGCCGATGGCGCACGGAGATCGTCGTGATCGAAGACGCCGCCATGCGACAGCGCGGCGAGCGCGGAAGCGATATCGCACTGCTTGGAGTGAGCGGAGACGCGGTGTTCCATCTAGTGGATGTTGAGCGGATCTAGACGCATATACATGATTGCCCACGAGAATCTGTGGGCCATTCCAAGTCAAGGCGTTTGAGAAATGAAACAGGCTGGACGCCATGGCTCAAGCCGTGACTATTCATCGATCGCCGACTCCTTTCTCGATTTTTTTCAAACACTTGGCCAGCGCTGAAGCCATCGGTTCGAGCAAATCGGGGGCGGAGTTGTCGGCCGTGTCGTCGGGTCCGTGCATGCGCGCGTTGCCGGCGCCGGAGAGGTTGATCACCCGATGGCCTTTCTGGAGCGCCAGGATCATCTCGCCCTTGGGCTGACGCGACTGGGTGAAATCTACGCCATTCATCGCGACGAACGTGCGCTGCGGCAGAGGGGCGAAAGCGTTCTGGTTGGTCATCGCGCTGGCGTCGCCCGGTTGAGCGACGAAGGCCGGCGGTCGATCCGATCCCAGATTCGTCGGATGCTCTGCCTGGACATCGACTACGCCCCGTTCCAACGGACATGTGCCAAACACCCGGAGCTTCGGTTCGTTCACCAGCGGCGTTGCGGCGGGATGCTCCGCTGTCCCGCGGCTTTCGAGGATCTCATCAAGACCGTCTGCACCACGAACTGCGATTGGCGAAACACGGAACGGATGTGCGAGGCGCTTTGCCAGCTGAACTGCGGCGCATTCCCCACGCCACAGGTCCTGCTTCGCCATTCCGAGTCCAAACTCATCCAGCGGGTTCCCCTGGGGTACCGAGCGAAGACGGTCCTGCAGATCGCGCAGCTCTTCTACGAGGATGAGCCGCCGCTCGATCAATGGGTGAAGGCGGGCGACTTCGAGACCATTAAGGGCTTCTTGCGGGGAATCCACGGCGTCGGACCGTATAGCGTGAACCACATGCTCGTCCTGCTGGGCTACTACGGGGAGATCCCCGTGGACTCGGAAGTCCTGAAGTACATCGCGAAGATCCATTTCCAGAATCAACGCATCACCTCAAGAGAAGCCGCCGTCCCGTATGCCGAATACGGCGAGTTCCGGTTCCTCGCTTATAAGTTCCTTCGAATGGCAAGAAGGATGAAAGCGGCGAGCTGACTCATCGGGGAGATTCCGGCCATCGCGGTGCAAAGACGACGCGGATTTGCGCTCAAATCCTTCGGATGTTCCGTGATTCAGTGACGTTTAGTTTCCTGCGGCCGCTGAAAGCAATCTCTCTTATAGCAAGTCGTAGCACGCGCCGCCACACGACGACAATCGGCCCAGATTTGCAGAACCAACGGACCGTTGATTTCAGAGAACTTGTCGTCGGATGAAATGACGGCGGAATGGTCGGGGTGACTGGATTTGAAGATCTCCGGAGGCATTTCGCAAGTTCAACAGATTCAATGCTAAACCAATGATGACCAGCATTCTACAATGAGAACAAGCCCCGTTGACACCACCCCTGGATCCCCCTCAGAAGGGGGGCGTTTAGCAAGTTGTAGCACGCTCGGCGGCCGCGCGGTGATGATGACGCAGCGGGCGGCCTATCCGTGGAAGGAGACCGTGCAGCTGTGAGTCGATCCCGCGACGCCGGCGCCGGCGACATTCACGGGTGGCGCCGCCGCTCGCGCCTGCGCGTCAACGAACGCCCGATGCCCCTTCTTCCGATCCTGAGGAAAAGCTACGCTCACATCCGGCGCGAGTGGCGGCGGGGCGATCGGATCGAACTCACGTTGCCCATACCGCCCGAGCGAATCGAGGCGCGAGTGGAAAGGCTCGCGTTATCCTCCGGTCGACGGCGCCACGCGCCGGCAGTCCACCGCGCTAACCGCTGCGCCCTATTGCCCGCGGGACAACCGCGGCGAGGGCGAAATGATTGTCAGTATTCGCGAAGCCCGATTAGATCCGAGTCAAGGATCGCCGGGCCGGCGATAGTCGATTGCGGTCGAGTGCGGCGAGAACCAGGGGCGCGCCGTGATGCGGCCATTCCGGTGGCGCCCCAGCACGCGCACGATCTTCTCTTCGCCGGGAACGAGATCGAACCAGTTGTCTTCGAACATCCAGCCGAAGGCGTCGCCGTCCGCATCGCCTTCGAGCGAAACGGCGCGGGCGAACTTGTCGGTCGCGATCGACAGGGCGCCATCGACAAGGCGAATGGTCAAACGCGCATCGGGAAACCGGAGGCGCCGTTCGATATCCGCCAAGGCGCTTGTACGCGCGATCACGCGCCCCGCGAAATCCCGCAGACAGGCATACAAAATGTGTTCACGGCGAAATGTCCCGATGCCGGCCTGGTCCAGCCGGGCGACGACGACCGACTGATCCGGCGCCACGGAAACCTCTCGCGAGACTTCCTTGACCGTCTCGTTCTTGTCGAGATGGAACAGCCGGATGGTCGCCTCGGCTTCGATCGGCTCGCGGGTGTCGTTGACCACCCACAGCCAGATGTAGTCGCCCACCTCGAACGAGAGAAGCACGGGCGCGTAGGCGCGCTTGATCGCATAGTATGCCTGGTAGGGTTCGAGGAAGTAGTCGACCTTGCCGCTATAGAACTGCGGCCAGGAGTCGTTGTATTTCCAGACCAGATAGCCTCCGCAGCGCCGCCGGCCGCTGGCGTCTTCGGGGGATCGTCCGCGCCGCTGTCGTTCGATGGTATCCTGATAGTAGATGGACGATGCGGAGCCGAGGCGATAGATGAGCGAGGCCGCGTCGGTGGCGTCGTGCAACTGCTCGATCGGGCCGGTCTTCTTCTCGCTGGCGCCCGTCGTGTATTTTCGCCACGCGTCCGGCCACGGGCGCTCGCAGCCATGGGTCCATACGGGGGAGTAGTTCTCGGGCCACAGGTCTTCGGGGGCGAAGAACCGCTTGAGGCTGTGGAGGGGCGGCGCGGAGATGCGCGTGTCTTCGCTGGCGAAGACAAGGTAGTCGTACCCCGGCACATACCACATGTTCGTGTAGCCGTGCGTGTCCCACGATTGTGGATCGTTGGCGTCGATCCCATGGTAAGGCGAATTGGGATGGAAGTAGCGGCCCGGGTCGAGCGCGTCGCAGACCGATTTCACGTCCTCTTCCACGACGGCGCGGCCCGGCCACGGGCCGCCGGGGCCGCGGAACTCGCTGTCGTGCCACATGGCCGCTTCGTTGCCGCCGCACCAGAGCAATACGGACGGATGGTGTTTTAGCGCCTTGATCTGAATCGACGCCTCCTCGCGCACTCGACGACGATTGGCCTCGTCCAGGCTGTATCGCATCCCGTGAAAATCCTGCCAGATCAGGAATCCCCGCTCGTCGGCCAGATCGTAGAAGCCGTCGGCGGGATTGCGCACGGGGCCCCACACGCGGAAGGCGTTGAAATGCGCGTTTTCCGCGATGTCGAACAGCCGCGCGGCGCGCTCTTGGTCCCAGACCTCGGTTTTCCAATCGGGTGTGACCCAGTTGCCGCCCCACAACCGGACCGGAACGTTGTTGACGCGGAAATGCAGTGCGCCGTTCGATCTGCTCCTCATGGCCGCCCGCATCGAGCCTTACTTCGACTTCATAGAGCGGCTGATCGCCGTAGCCACGCGGCCACCACAATCGCGGGTTGTCGATGGCCATTTCGACGGTCACGGCGAAATCGCCGTGTTCGGCGCCCAACGAGAACCCCGATCGTTGCGCCTCCTGGCCATCGGGATCGAGGAGCCGAACGCTCACCACGGTCTCGGCGGCGCGGCAGATCCCCTCGATCCGCGCCGTCACCTTGCCACGTTTCAGACTCTCACTCAGCGAGGCGCCGACCATCCAATCGCGGATTTCCCCTGCATCGACGGCTTCCAAGACAACGTCGCCGAACACCCCGACGCGGGAGAAGCAGGGATTGGGTCCCAGATAAGTACCATGGTTGTTGGCGGGACGCAGGACGGGCCGCGCCGGATCGCCAGCCACTTCCTTCAGGGGAACCCGCTTCCCATCTTCCTGTGTGAAGACCGTGTGAAAATGCAGCGCCAGCGTGTTCCGCGGCGCGAGAAGTCCAGTCAAGTCCACTCGCAGTTCGCGATACATGTTCTGGCTGGAAGCGATCCTGGCGCCGTTGAGATACACATCGATAATGGTGTCCAGGCCCTTGAACCGCAGGAACCATCGCCGGCCGGCCGCTCCGGGATCGTCGACATCGAAACACGTCGCGCAGACCCAGTCCTTCTCGGCCACCCATTGGCATTCGGCGGCGCGCCCGGGCAGCCACGGCTCTTCGATCGCGCCATGCATGAGCAACACATCGTGAACCATCGCCGGCATATCGGGCGCGTCCAGCCATCCGGCGCCCGCCTCCGCCAGAATGCCTGAGCCGAGGGATGGGGTCGGCTCAAGGCTTCGGAGTCTCCATCCGCGCGACAACGTCTCTCGTCTCATGGGATCGGCCTTTCCGGCTCATGTGAAGCGCAATGCAATGGTCTCGAACAAGTCCAGCCGGGGAAGTGTGAAGCGACATCTTCGCGCGTCTGATAGCCAAACATATTGAAGAAGACGCCGTCGAAGGGGTAGCGGCCAATCGCTTCGGCCAGAATCTCGTGCGCGTAGTCCTGTTGATAGCCGCCGTTCAGACACGTGTGAACCTGCCCATGCTTCTCATTCGTGTCTCCCGCTGGAATCCGGTTTGCGTCTACAGGATGCGGATCGCATCCCCTGTGTCCTCCAGATCGAACAACCGTGCGCGCGAAGCGGGCATGTTGTTGGGCTGATGGAGGATGAGTTTCAGTTGACCTTCGAACGTCCGGAAGATCATGCCGTGGCCGCCGTCGTCGTCAAACAACGGATGCTGCGCGTGTCGCCAAGGTCCGGCGATCGTGCCCGATTCAGACCAGGCGATGGTCTCGGCGTATCGGCGGACCCCGAAACTGGACCAGAACATCAGCAGGCGGCCTTTCGCAGTTCGGTACAGGAAAGGCCCGTCGGTCACGTAGCCGCCATAGACACTCCCCTGGCGGCCGATCCCCAGCTCTTTCAAGTCGCGGACCCAGGGCGCGTCGGACGCCTTGAACAGCTGGATCGGGTCGCCCTCCACGTCGGACAAGTCCGCCTTCAACCGTACAGCCGCGATCTCTCCGTCGGTGACTTGAATCCACTCATGGCAGAACACAAGCCAAGGGACGCCGTCTTCGACCCACAGCGTTCCGTCCAAGGCCATCCAGCCGACGGGGGTTTGCGGACGGTCGGCGAACGGACGAAACGGGCCGTCGGGCCTGTCGCTCCACAGGATCTGCGAATGGCGTTTGACGATGGGCGGGCGGTCTGGACGCGTTTCGATGAGATCCTTCGGCGCGGTGAAGGTCGCGAAGAGATAATACATACCCTTGTAATGATGGACTTCCGGGGCCCACACCTTGTGCGCGGGGTCCGCCCAGGATCGCTCCGGCAGTTCGAACACGGGGACCGGGCTTTCCCAGTTGGTCAAGTCCCGGCTCGTGTAGGCCATGACGCCGCAACGGCCGTGAGGGGTCTGAGACGACTCGAGCGTCGAGGCATAGAGATAGTAGGTCTGCGTCGCCTCAACAGGGAGAACGAACGGGTCGTGAATCGGGATGTCGGACAGTCTCATGGGCCGCTCCTTGCTTTCATACGTGTCAGAGCGCGTCTTCCCATCGACGCGCTTCGGGGCCGTCGCCAACCGCTGGCAGTGCCGCCATGCGTAGGCGCGCGCAGCCCATCGGGATCAACGTGATGGTTTCCGTCGGCTCGTCCGTGTAGATCGGGCTCTGGCGCAACGGATCGACGGTCTGGTCGGTCAGGCCCCAGCCGGGGATGCGGCGCGCCTGGGCGAGGATCTCGATGGGCGCGGTCTCGACGGTCCACGGCTGATCGGCGAGAGCGTCTTTGCGCCGGATCGCGAACGAACGGGCCGGATTGTCGCGGTCAAGGACCAGGCCATAGTTCCATGGCGACTTCGGCAGCGCCTCCCATTCGGGCCACTCGTCCGTGCCGCCGCAACGGCGCCATTCCTCGTCAATGCGCACGGAGTAACTCAGAGGGCCGTGATCCACGGTGACGCCTCCATTGCGGGGCCACCGCGTCAACGAAACGTCCATCGCCATGTCGACCGTGATCGCATCGTCCCGGCGCCACGTCCGATCCATGCGAACGAACCGCCCCCCGCCGTCTTCGATGAGACTCGACGCCCCCTCCGGGGCCTGAACCTCGAATCGCCGGCACCACCGCGGAATACGAAGATACAGCGGGAAGCCAATCGCCTCGCGCGATTCGACGCGGATGGCGACGCGCCCCGAAAACGGGTAGTCTGTCTCGCATCGCAAACGAACGGCGGGGCCGTCGGTCCTCCGCGCGTCCGCGGGCGTCTCGACGGTGGAGCCCGCGTACATCCAAGCGGCCAGTCCGCCATCCGCCGTTTGCAGCCAAAGGTGTTCGGCGTGCCAGGGCCAGCCCATGGCGACGTTGTGTTGGCAGCAACGGTGGATGTGCGGCGAGAAGACCAACATGCGGCCCTTGTTGAAGAAATCGTGCTGTCGGAAGTCGTCGGAGACCGGCATGTTGGAGGCGGTCAGATAGCGCAGCCCCTTCAGGTCGGCGGTCTGAGCGGCGGGGAAGTGATTGAGCATGACGTCCTCGCAACGGTCGGCGTAGAGCGGATCGCCCGTGAGTCCTCCCAGAATGTGGAAGCTCTTGGCCAACTCGACCATGGCGCAGGTCTCGAAGGCTTGGCGCGGATCGATCTTGCCGGAGCGAATGCGCTCGTCGGCGGCGAAGGCGCCGCGCGGCTGCTGGCCCCAGGCGGCCATGTGCTGGCACAGCCAGTATTCGGATTGAGCAACGGCCTCTGCGTCGCCGGTGAGCGCGAACATCTGCGCGGGATAGCGCCAGCGCTGAGCGAAATGGACGCCATGGCTGTCGAGCCATTCGTTCATCGGCGGCTGAATGCCCCGACGGAATCGGCGCGCCAGGTCCAGGAGCCACGCCTCGCCGGTCCGTTCGTAGAGCCACAAGAGGTGGGGAATCATGTCGCCCGCGCGCTTGAGTTGAATGCGCGGCTTCCAGTCGCCGAACAGTTCGTCGTAATGCTCCCACTGGTCCCAACTGACGCGGGGCAGGAATTCGGAGTCGGGAATGGCGCGGCAAAACGCAAAGAAGCGTTGGAGGAACGGCTCGACGCGCGCGTCGCCCGTCGCCTCCTGGTGTTGGATCAGCGCGTCGATCATGACCATGTGGGGCCACAGGTCGGGCATGGCCCGGCCCGCCTTGCCCATCACCCGTTTGTTGAAAGTCGCGCCGAAATAGCCGTCGGAATCTTGACTGGCAAGGACGGCTTCGATCCATCGGCGCGCTTCGGCCAAATGCCGCTCGTCGCCCGTCAACACGGCAAGCGGGTAGAAGCCGCGCAGCCAGTACGGCGCCTCCTCCCAGCCGCGGTCCGTGCCGCCGAGCCATCCGCTGTCGGTCCCCAGAAAGCGGCTGAGTTCGGGAAGGCGTCCGACCATCCCCTCGGCCATCCGGATCAGCTGGCCCTTCAGCCAGCCCTCCGGCCTCACGGCGCCCAACGGCAGTTTGCGCAGGCGAGGCGGAACAAAGCGCGCGCCCGCCATCGTTACAGGGGCCGCAGGACGGTCCACCACGTCGATCCTCGTCGAAGCCGTCATCTTCTCTCCCGTATGGGACTGCCTGGGGTGAGGAACAGAGGGCGTTCTACACACGTGGGACCGGCGGGCGGGTGCGCGGGAAGGCGGTCTTCTCGCCCAGCAGCCAGCGGACGAGGGCTTGCTCCTTGGCCTCGCCGAAGCGGACTTTGTCGAAGAAACGGCCTTGGCAGATCTCGGGCTGGTCGCGCAACGCCCCCATGACTTTGTCCGTGCCCCAACCGAAGCACCCCTGGCGCGCGGCCAACCGCACGGGATCGGGGTTGCAGCCCAACTTCTCGTCCAACCACATGAAGAGGCGATGCTGCATCTCTTTGACGCGGTCGGGGTGGGCATCGAGCAGGTTGCGCTCCTGATTGGGATCGTCGTTGATGTTGTGCAGTTCCCAGCGCGGAATATGATCCCAGAAACCGGGTTCGATGCAGTGCATCAGCGCCCATCCGTCTTCGTCGAGCAACATGCGCTGCGCCACGCCCATCGCGGTCGAGGTGACGACGAAGTCGCGGACCTTCTTCTTTTCGCCAACCAAAATGGGAGTCAAATCCATGCCGTCGAGGCCCGAGGGCGGCTTAATGCCGCCCAGCGACAGCGCCGTCGGCAGGCAGTCGCACAGGTTGGTCAGCGCGCGACTGCGGAAGCCGGCGGGGACGCGGCCGGGGTATTTGATGATCAACGGCACGTGGGCGACGTGCCAGTACGGGTTCCAGTGGTCGACGAACCCGCGCGTGCCCCAGCTCTCGCCGTGGTCGCTGAAGACGAGAATCATCGTGTCGTCGGCGATGCCAAAGTCTTCGAGGCTGTCGAGGATGCGTCCCACATGATCGTCGGCAAAGCGGATCGACGCGTCGCAATGCGCCATCGCGGTCTCGACGGGAATGTCGGGAGTGTCGGGGAAGGAGCGCCCCATGTGGGCCTCGTAGATGTATTGGAGATGGGGATTGGCGCGCCGCTCGCGCTGGTCGGGGACCAAAGGTTTGAGGTCCGCAGGCTGGAATTTGTCGATGTGCGCCGCCGAGCTGTTCGTATAGTCCGCATGCGGGTCCCACATGTGCGGCATGATCACGAAGTCCTTCTCGTGGTGGGCCTGGAGCCAGGCGATGGCCTCGTCCGCCACGCGTTCGGCCTTCCCCTGACAGTGGATGAAGTCCTCCCACCCGGACAGCGCCCAAGGCATGCCGCCGTGGTGCGTCGCGCGGTCGAACAGAGCCGTGCGATGGCCTGCGCGGACGAAGCGCTCCATCAGGAAAGGCATTCCGCGCGGGAGGACGGCGCGGCTTTGGTCGAAGTTGACGACGCCGTTGCGCGTCCCCACCCAGCCGGTGAGGAACGCCGTGAAGGCCTGCTGGGTGGGCACGTCGGGCGCGACGCAGCGCTCAAACAGCGCGCCTTCCGAAGCCAGACGATCCAGCCGCGGCGAGGTCGGCAGCGGATGTCCGTAACACCCCAAATGGTCCGCGCGCAGAGTGTCCAGGTAGAACAGAACGCAATTCATGTTTCCTATCCTTTCTGAATGGATATACAACGGCCGCCGCGCCGGATGATGAGCGCCTGCGGCGTGGCCTCGCCGACGCCAGCGCTCAGGCCGTCCTTCCCAGGCCGTTGACCACGCTCCCCAACGGTTCCCGGCGGGCCTCCAGACTCTCCACGCTGAACCGAATTTCCTGCGGCGTCCAAGTCAGCCTCGAAGAGAACACGCCCGTTGCTGGATCGAAGTCCATGGGGTCCATGCAGACGCGCGGCGAATTGTAAGGATGCTCCGCCGGGCCGCTATAGACGTGGCCATGGCCCGTGATCCACAGCCGCCCGTCGGGGCCGAAGAACGGCGTGCCATGGCCCACTTCGGTGAACGGCAGGTCGGCGCTTTGCCCCGGCGCCGCGCGCCATTCGGGCCGCGCGGCGCCCCAGATCGGATTGCCGACATGCTTCCGATACGGGCCCCAGACGTGGTCGGCGGTCGCGTAACCCACGAAATAGCCCCAGCTGTTGCACGACCAGAAGTAATAGTAGGTCCCGTTGACCTTCAACATCGTGGAGCCTTCGTTGATCTTCTCCGCATCGTCCCAGGCGCCGGCCGCGCCCCCAAGGAGGACCTTCTGTTTCGACGAGATGAGCTGCGCTTGATCGAGGTCGATCTCGGCCAAGTTGAACTTGGTCTGCGCCAGATAGTCGCGGCCGTCGTCGTCGAAGAACAGGCTGGCGTCGTTGTTGTCGGTGATCGGCGCGTCGGGCGTAAGGAGCGTGTACGGGCCGGTCACCGTCTCCGCCACCGCCAGGCCGGCGCCCATGCGTTGCGTTCCCTCGCGCTGGCGCGCGTTGAAGCACAGATAGAACCGCTGCTTGCGCGGGTGCCAGCGGATCTCCGGCGCCCAGAGGTGGCGATCCGACCAGCGAATTTGCTCCAGGCCGATCTGGAGGCCTTCTTCCTTCCAATGCTGAAGGTCGTCCGACGACCACAAGTAGAAGCCGGGCCAAGCCGACGCTTCGTCCGGCGCGTCGGTCCGTTTGCTCGTTCCGGTGAGATAATAGCGGTCCCCGACGCGCAGGATGTACGCATCGCGAATCCAGCCGGGGCCGTCGACGACCGGATTGCTCCACTGAAATGTCGCTTGTGGGGTCATGGGTTCTTCAATTCCCCGTCGCTTTGGGCCGCGGCGCCAAGGCCGCCTGAAAGCCCGGCGTCGTGCGGATCGCCGCCAGCGCGCGCTGCTCTTCGTCGATCAAGTCGAGCTCGTCGACCGCGGCGCAATTGCTCTCCAATTGCAACGCGTTCGAAACGCCGACCATCGTCGACGCGATGCGCGGATCGGAGAGAATCCATTGGATCGAACAGCGAGCAACGAAGGCGCGGTCGTCGATGCCGGCCTCGGCGGCGAAACGGAAGAGCCGTCCCTTCATAAACGCTTCGCGGGCGAAGACCGCCATGCCGCGCGCCGCCGCCGAGGGGATGATCGCATGGTTCGCCGTTTCGCGCAGGATGTTGTGGTTGAGGAAAGTGGAATCGAAATGGCCGCTGGCGAACTGGGCCAACAATGTCGCTTCGCCCGAGAAGGTGTCGGCGCTGGCGAAGCGGATCAGACCCTCCTGTTTCAGCCGTTCGATATTCGAGCCGATCTTGTTGAGGTACTCGGGATCGGCTTCCATCGCCTCCTTCGCAAAAGCGAAATTGAAGATGTCGACGTGGTCGCGGCCCAGCATCCGGCAGATGCGGCCGACTTCTTCTTTGAGGAGATCGAACTGCGCCATCTGCCGATTGCACGGGTCATATGTGTAGCACATGCCCTCCGGCCGCGTTTGGATGACGATCTCCTGGCTGGGCCGCAGGTCGCGCAGGATGCGCCCCATCGCCTCTTTTTCCGAATCGATGGTCAGGTCGAACAGGTTGATCCCCAGGTCCAGGGCCTTGTGAACGATGGCGCGGCGATTTTCCTGGCCGAACCCCTCGAAGACATAGCCGCGCGTGACGGCCAGCGTCTTGTCGTCGCC
>JAPLSS010000816.1 GCA_026398515.1 Candidatus Sumerlaeota bacterium
CGGCGTGCATCGGCTGCGGCGCGTGCGTGGTAGCGTGCCAGGCGGAAAACAACATTCCTGTCGTCGGCAAAGATCAAGTCGCGCGCGGACGCGAGATGCAGTGGATTCGCATCGACCGTTATTTCGCCGGGGCGCCCGCCGCGCCGCGCGCCGCCTTTCAGCCGATCCCCTGCATGCATTGCGAGGACGCGCCCTGCGAGCAGGTCTGTCCGGTCGCGGCCACGTCGCACGACGGCGAAGGCCTCAACCAGATGGTGTACAACCGCTGCGTCGGCACGCGCTATTGCCTGAACAACTGCCCGTACAAGGTGCGCCGCTTCAACTTCTTCAACAACCACAAGCGCGTGAGCGACCTGGAGAAGATGATCTACAACCCCGATGTCACCATGCGCTCGCGCGGGGTGATGGAGAAGTGCTCGTATTGCATTCAGCGCATCGCGCGGGTGAAGATCGAGGCGCGCAACAGCCGCCGGGAGATCCGCGACGGCGAGATCGTCCCGGCGTGCGCCCAGGCGTGTCCGACGCGGACGATCGTCTTCGGCGATCTGAGCGATCTGCGGAGCGCGGTGGCGCGGCTTCTGGCGCAGCCGCGCTCCTACAAGTTGCTGGCGGAATTGAACGTCAAGCCGCGGACGTTCTATCTGGCGCGGCTGAGGAATCCGGGCGCCAAGGCCTAGCACACTGACCGCGCGCTCTTGGGGTGTCTTTTCATTAACCCCTCGTTTTAACGAGGGGGGTGAGTGATGCAAAGGCTCCAGGGAACCGTTTCAACGGTTTACCTGAGGCCGTTGAAAGGGGATGCCGGGAACACTTGCTTTCCGGCCGGAAGATCCGTTGGCGCTCCAGAAAACCGTTGAAACGGTTTCAGCGAGTATTCGCGTGCGGACCCCTCGTTGAAACGAGGGGTTAGTGAGAAGACCCCTCGGAATGGTTTGGTCAACGTACCAACGGAAGGGGCGGAAGCCAGGGTGCTTGAGTTCGTAGTCCCGCCTTTAGGCGGTCTTCGAGTTCGCTATTTGGAAGAGGAAACCGCAAGACCGCCTAAAGGCGGGACTACGAACTCAAGCAAATGTTCTGAAGAAGGGCGTCATTGAGTGGCGTAGGCTTTCCAGCCTGCGCGGCTCAGCATCCGGAATGATGAAACGCGCAGGCTGGAACGCCTACGCCACCGACAAACGCCTATGAGTTCGACGTCGTTCGACAACACCTTCCAAGACCCCCGCCGGCGCGCGCCGCTGGTGCTGGGCGGGCACACGCTCGCCTCGCTGACCGATCGCGTGTGCGAGGTGGTCGAGCGGCCGCGCCCGCCGCGGGCATGGTATATCGCGTTCGCCATTTCGTCGACGTTGGTGGCGGTGTTGGTCTCGTTGATCGCCTACCTCATCGGCGTGGGCATCGGGGTGTGGGGCGTCAACCAGCCGGTGGGGTGGGGCTTCGCCATCATCAACTTTGTGTTCTGGGTCGGCATCGGGCACGCGGGAACTCTCATCTCGGCGATCCTGTTCCTGCTGCGCCACCGGTGGCGGACCTGCATCAACCGCTCGGCCGAGGCGATGACGATTTTCGCCATCATTTGCGCGGGGATGTTCCCGGCGATCCACGTCGGGCGCGTGTGGTTCGAGTATTGGCTCGCGCCGTATCCGAACCAGATGTTCGTGTGGCCGAATTTCCGCAGCCCGCTGATGTGGGACGCCTTCGCCGTGGGCACGTATTTCACCGTCTCGCTCCTCTTCTGGTATCTGGGGATGATCCCGGACCTGGCGACGCTGCGCGACCGCGCGAAGACCCGTCTGCGGTTTTGGGTCTATGGAATCCTGGCGGTGGGCTGGCGCGGCTCAAACCGCCACTGGCATCGCTACGAACGCGGGTATCTGCTGCTGGCCGCGCTGGCCACGCCGCTGGTGCTGAGCGTGCACTCCGTGGTCAGTTTCGATTTCGCCGTGTCAATCCTGCCCGGCTGGCATTCGACGATCTTCCCGCCGTATTTTGTCGCCGGAGCGATCTTCAGCGGCGCGGCGATGGTCGTCACGCTTCTCGTCCCCGCGCGCGAGTTGTTCGGGCTGAAGGACTTCATCACTCCGCGCCATCTGGAGAACCTGAACAAGCTCACCCTGACCACCGGCTCGATGGTAGCTTACGCCTATATCATCGAACTGTTCATGGCGTGGTACAGCGGCAGCGTCTACGAGAAGTTCGCGGCGGCCAACCGCGCGCTCGGGCCGTACGGCTGGCTTTATTGCCTGATGATCCTGTGCAACCTCGTCGCGCCGCAGTTCTTTTGGTTCAAGACGTGCCGCACGCGCGCGCTGATCATGTGGATCATCTCCGTCCTGGTGAACGTGGGCATGTGGCTCGAACGCTTCGTCATCGTGGTCGTCTCGCTCAGCCGTGATTTTCTGCCGTCGAGCTGGGGCTTCTACAAGCCGACGTGGGTGGACCTGGGAATTCTGGCGGGCAGTTTCGGGCTGTTCCTGACGCTGTTCCTGTTGTTTTGCCGCTACTTGCCCATCGTGGCGATGGCGGAGGTGAAGAACGATTTGCCGAGGGAAAATCATTGAGTTTGGTTTTCCCCCCGGCCAAGGGAGAACCGCGGAGCATGGTATTCCCCGAAGGGGAACGATGGCCGCGAAGAATGGAGTTTTCCCCGAAGGGGAAGCCACATGAATAGCCGTGGGCGCCAGCCCACGGAAACGCGGCGGAAGCATCTTGACCCTGAAGGGGTCAAACAATCCGCGGCCTATCATCGTGCGACCCCTTCAGGGTCGGGTCCTTTTCTGTCGCCTTTCCGTGGGCTGGCGCCCACGGCTATTCATGTGGCTTCCCCTTCGGGGAAAACTCCATTCTTCGCGGCCATCG
>JAPLSS010000591.1 GCA_026398515.1 Candidatus Sumerlaeota bacterium
CAAAAACCCCTGCATTTGCTCTCGCAATCGAAGCGCCACTTGAGAGACATTCATCCGACGGGCCTTTCCCAGACCATTGTGTTTCCCGCAAGAAACCACAAAACCCTGTGCGAACAGGCCCGTCACCGCAACCCTTTCCCCTTTCCACGGACATTCCTCATTTTTTCGGTGGAAAAGGCATTTCCACTTCCAAAAGCCGCCAACTCCAACTCCTTCAACGCAATAGCAAAAAATCAGGGGAGATTTTGAGGAAGGTCCTGTCTCTTTTCACGACCAGCATCCAGTTGCATGAACCGGGAGAACTGTTCTACCCTTGCGCCATCATCCGCGGTTCGTCGGCCGCCGTGAAATCCATCCGCCCAGGGAATGCCTCATGGCCAAACGCCCCGTGGAACTGACGGAAGAAGAAACCGACAGCCTTCTGTTGCAGTCGGCGGGAAAAGGCGACCGTGAGGCGCTGGAGGCGCTCTTCCGCCGCTACGCCGAGGAGTTGTGCCGCTTCCTGGTGTGCGCGGGGGCCGAAGCCGAAACCGCCGTCTCCCTGGTCCAGGAGGTCTTCTTCGATCTGGGAGGCGGGGCGGCGCGACAGCTCCCCGGCAACCGCCTGCGCGTCTGGCTGTTCGCGCAAGCCTGTTCCGCCTGGCTCGACCAAGCGTTCGGCGAAAGGGAAGAGCGCGCCGAGGCGTCCGACGAGAACAAGCCGGGCGACGAGCTGGCTGTCCGATACTTGCCCCTTCCCGCGGAACTCTGGGAAAACCGCGCGACCGCGAAGGAGATCGTCGACGCCCTGGCGCCGGACGACCGGGCGCGGCTGGCCCTGAGCGAAGTCTCGCGCCTGCCTCACGCGGAAATCGCGGAGATCCTGGCTGAGACCCCGCGGGAGGTGGCCCAGCGAAAAGCGGCCTGCGCCGAGACAATTCTATCGGCCCTGGCGGCGCGGGCCGAGTCGAGCGGAATCGTCCTGCCCGCCTCCCCGTTCCATCTGAAACGGGAGACGGCGCGCGCGGTCGTTGCGTACCTGGACGGCGAACTCAGCGCGGAAGAAAGCGCCGCCGTTGAATCGGCGCTTGATGCGAACGGCCCGGAATCCGTCTGGCAGGGGGAAATCCTTCGGCTTCGCCAGGCCATCCGCTCCCGGACGCCGTCGCGCCTGTCGCCGGGGACGTTCGAGCGCATCGAAGAGCGGCTCCGCGCGGAGCGTCGAAGCGCGCGCCGTTTCCGCGTTCGGCTGGCGGCGGAATTGCTGGCGCTCGTCGTCGCGCTGGGCGTGAGCGCGGTCGCGTGGTTCGTCTCCGATTCCGTGCGCGTCGATGCGGCGCGCGCGCGGCTCTATCGGCTTCACGTGTTGAAATCCCTTCCGAATCTCCCTGTCCAGCGTTCGGGCGAGCCGGCGGCGTGGTTGACGGTCCCCGAGGGGGAGAACCGCCTGAGCGCGGCCAACGGGGCGCTGGAATACGGCCTGCCGCAGGCCGCGCCTCTGCTCTTCGGCGACATGGCGACGATTGCGCCCGGGGACGCCCCCGCCCACGTCGTCTTGCCGGACGGCAGCCAAGTTCTCGCCCGCGGAGGCAGCCGGTTCGGCTTCGTCTCCGGCGGACGGGGGCTGCGGATGAAAGTCGAGAGCGGCGAATTATGGTTTTCCTTTGTTCCGCAGGAGGCGTTGTTGATCGAAACGCCCAGCGGCCTGATCGGCTCGTTGGGCGGAGAGTTCGACGTCCGTGTCGCGGCCCCGGAAGGCGCCAAGAAGCCCCCCGCCAGCCAACCGGCAGGCGAAGAAGCGCTCGTCACGCAGGTCGTCGTAATTTCGGGCGGAGCGGCTCTGGAAGATCAGACGCAGGTGTTGAATGGCGAGACCCTGACGCTGGCCCCCGGCGCGGGGCCGAAGGTCGTCAACACCCGGCGCGACGAGCCGGCGCTGGAATGGTCGCGGCCGGCGCGGGAAACGCCCGTGTATCAGGCGGTCGCGCGGTTCACCAACCTGCGTCGCCGGCTGCAAAAGACGTTGGGCCGCAAGAGCGTCGAGCCGCTGGGCGACATCGTCAAGGGCCTGATGGCGTTCTGGCCCGGCCGGGAAGCCGACGAGATCGCCGAGAAGGCGGATAAGAAGCCGTTCGACAACCAATTGCGGATCCTGACAACCATTCAGTTGCGCTCCGTCCGCCAGCGGGGCGATCGGGTGGTCCTGGAACTCCAGATGGCGGACCCGCCGCACACCCGGAGCCGGATCGTCATGGAGAAGGCCAAGGAGGACTGGGAAATCGTGCGCGAACTGGGCGCGTTGTTCCCGCTGCAAATCGAGCCGTCCGACGGCGCCCCCGGCCTCTCCGGGACCTTCGCGCGCTTCCAGGAAGGATGGCCGCTATCGTGGCGCAGGCTTTCCAG
>JAPLSS010000232.1 GCA_026398515.1 Candidatus Sumerlaeota bacterium
GCTCGATCGTGCGCAAGGACACGGACGAAAATTGGACCGCGTATCTCAAGCGCCTGGCCGAGGCCGATGGAATCGAAGAGCCGACGGCGGAGGACTTGGCGCGTTATGACCAGAAACGCAAGGGCAAGAAGGTCAGCAACGAGGAGTGGCGCTCGAAAACCGATCCCGACGCGCGCATCGCGAAGATGAAGGACGGGACGACCCATCTGGCCTACAAGGCCGAGCACGCCGTGGACCTGGATTCGGGCATGCTCCTCGCCGCGGCGATCGAGCCGGCCGGCTCCTCGGACGCCGAAACGATGAAAGGCCGCGTGATCGACGCGCAGGCCAACCTGATCCGCGCCGGCAGCCAGCAGGCGGTCGAAGAGGTCGTCGCCGACAAGGGCTATCATAAAATCGACGCCGTGGAGTGGATCGCGCAGTGGGGCATTCGAACGTACCCGCCGGAGAAGAAGGAACGCGGACCGCGAGATTGGAGTCGATACACGGACGACCAACGACACGCCTACCGGGCCAACCGGCGACGGACGAAAGGCGCGCGGGGGCGCCGGCTGCTGCGCCGGCGCGGCGAACGGGTCGAGCGGTCTTTCGCCCATGTTTGTGAAACCGGAGGCGGCCGGCGCACCTGGATTCGCGGGACCGAGGAAGTGGCGAAGTATCACCAACTGCGCGCCCTCGCGTTCAATCTGGGCATCCTGATGCGTTCCCTCTTCGGAATCGGCAAGCCCCGGGGGCTCCAGAACGGGATCGAACGCCTGATCGGCGCTTGTTTCGCGATTTTTCGCGCCTGGGCGGCTGCCATTCGCCGTGGACTCTGGGACCGCGCCGGGATCTTTGGCCCCGGCTTGGCCGTTTTCAGAGCGATCGCCATCGGACTCATCGTTCCGGCACGCTAAAACGCGGCCTTATTCAACGGGCTGTTAAAGGCGGGACTCCATGCTTGGCGGGACTCCATACTCGGCGGGACTACAGGCTTGGAGGAAACGGCAAAAGGAGATAGGGAGATGATTGGAGATGGGGGGATAACGGCTTGGCCGAAGCACTCTTCATCCCCTCATCTCCAATCATCTCCTTATTCCCTCTTGCGGTTCTTGGTCTCCGCCATCTCGCGCAGCATCGTCTCCACGTCCGTCGTCGGCGTGTGGCAGGCGTGGTTGCGGCAGACGTAGGCGGTGGCGGCGCCGTTGAGAGATTCGTGGTTTTTGAGCCAGGGGGCGAGCGAGGCGATGGGCGGGTCGGTTTCTTCATCCGGGCGGAAGAGGGCGATCTTGTTGGGAACAAAGGCATGGCGCAACGCGGCGAGCATGCGCTGCGTGTCGTCGGCGCCGTCGCGTCCGGCGATCACGATTTCCGCCGACGGCCCGACGGCGAAATCGAGCGCGCACATCAGTTGGCAATGCGCCGAGGGCTGCGAGGCGATCTGGCCGGCGAAGACGCGCATCACCGCCTGGGCTTTGGCTTCGTAATCCGTGTTCCCTGTGATCCGCGCCAGCCGCAGCAGGTTCAGCGCCATCGCGGAGTTGCCCGAGGGCGTCGCCCCGTCATAGATCTCCTTCGTGCGGAAGGGGAGAGGCTCGCCGTCGTCGGGCGAGAGGAAGAAACCCCCATTCGCGCCATCCCAGAAATGCGCGATGGCTGTGTCGGTCAACGCCAGCGCTTCCTTCAGATAGCGTGAATCGAATGTCGCCTCATACAAATCGAGCAAGCCCCACGTTAGAAACGCGTAATCCTCGAGCAAGCCCGTCAGCCCCGCCTCGCCCTCGCGGTAGCGCTTGAGCAATCGTCCATTCCCATCGCGCATCCTGGAGAGGATGAAGTCCGCCGCCCGCCGCGCCGCCTCGGCGTATTGCAACTCGTCCAGCGCCATCGCCCCGCGCGCCAGCGCCGCGATCATCAGGCCGTTCCAATCGGTCAGGATCTTGTCGTCCTTGTGCGGATGGATGCGTGTCTCGCGCGCTTCGAAGAGTTTCGCCCGCGCGTCGTCCAATCGCCGCCGCAACGCCCCTTCGTCCTCGCTGATCTCTCTTGCGCTCTCCGCAATCGGCTTTTCGCAATGCAGGATGCTCCGCTCGGATAAGCGCTTGGTCGCCTGGTCGACGAAGCTGCCTTCCTGCGACACGCCATACACGCGACAGAAGAGATCGGAGTCGTCCTTGCCGAGAACCGCCTCGATCTCGCCCTTGGTCCACAGGTAGAACTTCCCCTCTTCACCCTCGCTGTCGGCGTCTTCGGCCGAATAGAAAGCGCCCTCCGGCGAGGCCATGTCGCGCAGCACATAAGTGAAAACCTCTCTCGCCGTCCGCGCGTAGTCCTTGTTCCCCGTCGCCTGGAACGCTTCCACGTAGGTGATCGCCAGGAGCGCCTGATCGTAGAGCATCTTTTCAAAATGCGGCACGAGCCAGTTGGGGCTGGTGGAATAGCGGTGAAAGCCGAAGCCGACTTGGTCATACACGCCGCCCATGCGCATCTGGCGCAGCGTCGTCTCGGCCATCTCCCGCGCTTTGGCGTCGTCGTATCGTTTTGCATACCGCAACAGGAAGGAGAGGTTGTGGGGCGTCGGAAACTTCGTCAACACGCCGAAACCGCCGTGGCGCGCGTCGTAAGCTCTTTGTAATCGCAGGAAGGCGGTCTCCAGCGTGCCTTCGGAAACGTGCCGGTCCGCCCCCGCCTGTTCCACCGCCTGCCGCATCGCCTGCGTGATGTCGCCGGCCGATTGGAGGAGCGGAGAGCGATTCTCCTTCCACGCCTTGGCGATCGCGGGCAGCAACTCCATCAATCCCGCCTGGCCGCCCCAGCGGCGCTTCGGGAAATAGGTTCCCGCGAAGAAGGGCTCCTTGTCGGGAGTCAGGAAAATGGTCAGCGGCCAACCGCCGCCGCCGGTCAGCGCCTGGCAGACGCTCATGTAGGCGGCGTCGACGTCGGGCCGCTCCTCTCGGTCGACCTTCACGCAGACGAACGACTGGTTGAGAAGCGCCGCCACTTGCCCATCCTCGAACGATTCGCGTTCCATGACGTGGCACCAGTGGCAAGTCGAATAGCCGATGGAGAGAAAGACCGGTTTGTCTTCGCGTCGCGCGGTTTCAAACGCCTCTTCGCCCCAGGGGCGCCAATCGACCGGATTGCCCGCGTGTTGGAGAAGATACGGGCTTTTCTCGAAAACCAACCGGTTCCAATGCGGGCCGCCATCGCGGGGCAGTTGACGCAATTCCTCCGCGGAAGGCAGGGGAGGCTGCTTGCGAATCTCGGCTGCAACACTGGGATGCATAAAAGCGACCGCCTTTCCCCGCCGCGACGCGCTCGCCCCACGCGCGCTTGTCTTGCGGAAGGATGCAAAAAGCAAGCCGCGGTGGGTTCGGAATGCGGCCTTTAGGCCGTCGCGTGTTTCGTGTTGCCGCTGAGTCGCTGGAATTCGGGCGTTTTTCGCGGCGTTGGCTGCCAGCCTACGCCGCGAAAAACGCCCGCGGCGGGCTTTGCGCCTTGCGCCGCGGGCGTTATCGGTCATGATGCGAAAGACACGAATCAGGCTTCCGGGCCTTTTTCCTTAAGCTCGCCCTTCTCGCCTCTCTCCCACTCGCCCCTCTTGCCTTCCCTCATCTCTTTCCAGCGCTTGGCGCGTTCTTCGGGCGTGGCGGGAGCTTGGACCCCGGGGCCGAGACGGCCTTCGGGCGCCACCGCGGGCGGCTTCGGTCCGGCGCGCTCGGGTCCGGGGCCGCCTTCGCGATGCACGCGAATCTCGCGCTCTTCTTCATGCCGTTCGCCTTGGCCGGCTTCCGGCCGCGCCCATTCGCCGCGTCCTTCCGCTCCCGGCCCCATCGGCTGGAACCCGCGATGCGATTCGCCGCCGAACCCACCGGGCCGTTGCGCCATCGATCCGCCGAATCGCTCGAACCCGCCGTGTCGGCCAGATTCGCCGTACCCGCCGAACCGCTGCCGCATCATCGGCGCGATGCGTTGGAGAATTTCCGGGTGCTGGCGCAAATAACCCAGGATGCGCGAGCGAACCTGAGGCGAAATCCCCTGCCCCCACGCGCCGGGGCCGCCGCCCATGCCGCGCCGCTCCATGCCGGGCCGTCCCATCCACGGATTGGGCCCGCTTGGGCCCATCATGGGTCCGCGGCCCCAACCGCCTCGCTCGCCCCCGTAGCCATAGCCAGGGCCGCCGCCGCCCTTCATGCGCTCCTCAAAACGCCGGCGCAGTTCAGGCAACACCTTCTCGGCTTTCTCGGGGCCGAGCCGTTCTGTCAACTTCTTCTCGATCTCTTCGCCTGTCTTGCCCGGCTCAGGCTTGCGCGCTTCCGGCTTCTCGCCGGGCTTGGCCCAGCCGCGTTCGCCCCACTCGCCGAACGGCCGCCCCATGCCGGGACGCCCTTCCGGGCCCATTGGAGCGCCGAACCCAAACGGCATCGTTCCGCCTTGCTGAATGTGAAGGCGAATGCCGTTGGCGATCGCCTCGCTGAGCGAGCGGATCGCCTTGTCCACGTCCTCTTTGTTTTGCGGATTGCTCTTCAGGACTTCGGCGAGGCGTTTGCCGGCTTCCATGACACGCTGCCGCGCCGCCATCAACTCCTGTTCGCCGCCCCGGCCGCGCTCGCCTCGCTCCGCGGCTTCGGGCCTGCGGCGTTCGGGCGCGCCTTGCGGTTTGGCCAGCGCGTCCGGCGTTGGGCGGTCAGGCTTCGCGGGTTGGCCGACCGCGGGCTTTTGCCCGGCTGGGTCGTTCGCTGACGGCTGGCCTTCCTGCGCCATGGCCATCGTCGCCCAGCCCAGGAACACGACGGCGCTGAGCGCCCCCAGCCATTTGCATGCTCTTCCTTTCATTGCGAAATGCCCTCCTTCTTTTGCATTGTCCAAGTCCATCAAACAGTTTCCGCAAAAGAGCAAGAGGCGAGCCATCGGCGGCCGCAACCTTCTCCTTGGAGATGGGGGGATGTTCTCGCTTATTTGATTCTAATGAAGTTAAGGCCCGGTCGCGGGGGCTGGTCCCCAAAGGATCCAAACGGGTTTGGGCGTCGGCGCCGCCGCCCTTCGGCCCTAACCGCGCGGCGGCTTCGGCGGCGGTTGGAACGCTGCGTACCTTATGGAACGACCGGATTGAACGGCGGAGGCGGCGTCAGGGCGGGAAGAGGCGTGCTCGCGGGCGAGCTTCGCGGACAAGGAGACGAAAAGCGCGAATGGGACGAGTGGTCTGACCATCTCATAATGATGGGTAGAGCCTGCGCAATTTCACTCGGGCATCCTTGGTCGTAAACTGCCAGCGGACCTTGCTCGCCCGGTTGTTGCGGTCGGACTGCCACGCCTCGATTTCGCGGACCAAGGTTGG
>JAPLSS010000372.1 GCA_026398515.1 Candidatus Sumerlaeota bacterium
GCGATCGTAAAACGAGAACGACGGATTGACGTCGGCCAGGTCCAGATTGGCTTGGAAGAAGCTGGGGATCGTCCCCAAGTCCCGCCAATACGCGTCGTGCGGGGCGGCGCAGACGGCCATGCCCGTCTCCAGCGCGCGCGGCAGCACATGATGGCCGAAATCGTCGAGCGCCTCGTCGCGCAGCAGGTCGCGCAGCGCCGCCTGGCGAAACACGTACATGCCGATGGACGCCATGAACGCCCGCCGCGCGGGATCGGCGGAGAACGCGCGCACGACCTCGGGCGGAGACAGCAGATCGTCCAGGCGCTCCGCTTGCGGCTTCTCGATGAAGGCGACGACGCGGGCGCGCGCATCCATTTTGACGAGACCGTACTCGACGGCCTCCTCGCGAGAGCAGGGGCTGGCCAGAACGGTGATGTCGGCCTCGCGCTCGCGATGGAGTTGGACGAACCGCGCCAGATCGTGGCGAAACAGGATGTCGCCGTTCATCACCAGCACGTCGCTGTCGGGGTAATTGTCCAACTCTTGAAGGTTTTTGCGCACGGCGTCGGCGGAGCCCTCGAACCAGCTTTCGCCTTCAAGACGCTGCTCGGCGGCGAGGATTTCGACGAACCCGCCGCTGAAGCTGTCGAACGAATAGGTTTGGGCGATGTGCCGGTGCAGCGAGGCCGACCGGTACTGCGTGAGCACGTAGATGCGGCGCACCCCGGAGTTGATGCAGTTGCTGATGGGCACGTCCACCAGCCGGTATTTGCCGCCGACGGGGACGGCCGGCTTGGCGCGCTGCTCGGTCAGGGGCAAGAGCCGCGTGCCGCGCCCCCCGCCGAGGATCATGGCCACCGTGTCGCGCATGAGCAGACCTTTGGCAAGTCAGGATAATGGACTCAGGATAATAAAAGAGAAATTCGACATTATTCTGACTCCGCCGGCGATCCAGGCCTTGCGCGCCAGGAAATACTGGCGGCGCGCCTCCATCGCCGCCGCGGCCGCCTTCCCCGGGTCGACCATGGCCTCCGCGGGCTCCTCCCCGCCGACGGGCAGGGCGTCCAGCGCGCCTTCGTCCGGCGCCTGGAAGATGCCCGTGACGCGGATGATGCGGCTCAGTTCCGCCTTCGTCGCCGCCCGCGTCTCGGACTCACTGGCACCCAGGATCAGCGAGCGGAACGGCTCGCGCCGCGGGTTCAACCGCATGAGCAGCTGGCGGATCGCCGGGCGCTCGTCGGGCGAGGCCGCTTCCAGGCGGGCCAACAGCGCCTCGCCGAGGTGTTTCAGGGTCGCCTGGTTCGCGCCGGGGGCGGCGAACTCCAGCAGCGCGGTGACGGCCGCGGAACGGATGAGCGAATCCTTCTCGGTCAGTTGGTCGAGCAGCAGGTCGATCGCCGCGGAATGGCGGCGGCGGGCGATCTCCTGGATGGCGGCGACCTTTCTCTCGCGCCGCGTCTTGGGAAGCAGATAAAACGCCCGCAAAGCCGCGACCACGTCCTCAACTCCCGCCAGGGCCAGCGGATTGTCGGCGCCGCGCGCGGCCGTCTCGCGTTGGGGGCTGTCCTCGCGCGCGGTCGTCTCTTCGGCCACCTCGCGCCCGTGCTCCATGAGCTGGCTCATGAGGAAGGACGCCGTGTCGTCGCCGGGGACGTCGAGCTGGCGCGCGCGGACCTGGCGGGCCGTTTCGACGAGGAAGGCGATGGCTTCGTGACCGCCGATCTTGGCGATGGCGTGCAGAAGCGCGTGGATCACCTTGTCGCGCGAGAGCGGTTTGACCTCGCCGCCGGCGGTGTCATAATACGTATCGCGGAAGTATTTGGAAACCGGCTCATCGCTGGCCATCCAGGCGGCGAGCGTCAGTTTCCGGAGCAGGCCGATGGCGGTGATGTCGCCGATAGCCTCCAGGATTTCCGCCACCGCGTAAAAGGCCCCGGAATAGCGCATGGAATACGGCTCGATCTCGCGCAGAAACGAACGCAGGGCGCGCCGGTCCAGGCGAACGGCCAGGTCGACCATGCTCTGGCGGAACCCGAGCATGCTGGCGCGGCCCTCGTCGGCGCGGGCCGCTTCGGGCCGCAGGTCCTGGCTCCACAAGCCCTGCACGATCCGCTCGACGGCCCAGACGATCAGGCTGTCCTCCAGCGTGTCGGGCTGAAGCGAGAAGAAGTCGAGCGCCACGCGCAAGCCCATGCGCGTGTCGGCGGCGGGCGTGTTGTCGATCGCCTCGCGGGTGATGGCGTTGCGCCGCTCCGGGGAGACGGTCCGGCCGCGGGCGATGCGGCCCAGCGCGGTGGAGATGGCTTCGGCTTCGCGGCGCTTGGGCGGATCAAACGGCTTGGCCTTGGTCAGTTGCCTGTAGCGCGCCATCAGCAACTTGGCGGCGGCCTCGTCTTCCAGCCGACCGAGCGCGTCGACGCACGAGAAGCGCGGGTCGGCCACCGACTTGTCGCGCCAGGCCTTGACGAGGAAGGCGCTGAATTCGCGGCAGCCCAGGCCGCCCATCACCTCGACCGCGGGGATGATGTAGGGGAGCGCCGCGGGGCTTTCGGCGAAGCGCAAGTAGGCCTTGGGCATGGCGGGCACGCCGCCCAGCCGCCGCAGCGCGCGGACGCAGACCAACCTCTGGCGCGGGTTGAGGCTGAGAAAGAGCCGCTCTTCGCCGGCGGCGGCGGGACCGACGGCGCGCGGATCGCGCGGGGCCACCTCGACGTAGAGCGCCGTGGCGTCGATCCAGCCGTCGGCCAGGCCTGCCAGCGCCACCGCGCGGGCGATGGCGTGCAGTTCCTCGAAAAAGGCCGCGGTCTCCTCCTCGGTGGGCTCGCCGGCGGCCATCTCCAACGTAAGACGGTTGCGCAGATCGACGATCCCCTGGGTGAGCGCCCGGTTGAATTCGCGCTCGCGTCCCTCCAGCCCCATCGCGCCCAGGCGTCCGAAGACCTGGTCGCGCGTGCGGCGCAGCGACTCAGCCTGCTCGACCGTCAGGCCGAAGCGGCCGGGCGCGTTGTGGATCGCGTCGAGCAGCTCTTGGACCTTGTCCTGGTCGTGGTCGAGCGTGCCGAAGGTCGAGCCGAGATAGGCGGCGATTTCATTCCGGCTCTCGTCCTCGCGGGCGGCGGCGACCATTGCCTGGACGCGCAGGGCGGCGTCCTTCAGCCGATTGCTGCGGATGTCGGCGCGCAGTTCGCGGGCCAGGCGTTCGTGGCGCAGGCCGCCGATCGTTTCCGCCCATTGCGTGGTCTTGCGGAAGGCGGCGTCCATGCCGTGGCGCAGCTGCTCGACCGCTTCGGGGGCCAGGGCCTCCCGCGCGCCGCGCAGGAAGGCGTGGACCGGCGGAACGCACAAGTGGGCGTAGAGATGGCGAAGGCTCTTGACGACGTCCTGGGCCTTCTTGTCGTCGGAATCCGGCGCTTCGGCCCAGTGGCGTCGCGCTTCCTCCAACGCGCGCTCCACCTCGCCGCGTCCGAGCAATTCGACCATTGATTTCAAACGTTCCATGACAACAACCGCTCCCACCCGCGAATGAGTTTGGAGTGACGCCTTCAGGCGTTTGACCGCCACGGCTGAAGCCGTCGCTACAAACTCGGACTGCTCCCTTGTTGGATAAGCCTTGCAAAAACCAATCCTACGACTATATAGCTCACTGACGCCGTTTTCCAACTCCATTTCCCGAACGGGAGGCCGGCATGGGCAAGGACTGCATCTTCTGCAAAATCGCGGCGGGCGACATCCCCGCCACCAAGCTGCACGAAGACGAAGAGATGGTGGCGTTCCGGGATGTCGCGCCCAAGGCGCCCACGCATATCATCATCATTCCGCGCGCTCACATCCCCACGATCAACGACCTGAAGCCCGAGCACGCCCCGCTGATTGGCCGCATGCTCTTGCTGGCCAAACAATTGGCGGCGCGCGCCGGCGTGGCCGAGAAAGGCTATCGCATGGTGTTCAACTGCAACGCGGCGGCGGGCCAAAGCGTGTGGCACATCCACCTGCATTTGCTCGGCGGGCGCGACCTGGGCTGGCCTCCGGGATGATTGACATGAAGAACGCTTTTCTTACGCGGAGGCGCAGAGGCGCGGCGACGCGGCTTTCCGCGTTTTGGCGGCTCTGCGCGAGGTCCTGACCTGGCCCATGGCGATTCCCTCTCTGTCGGATTCACTTCGCGTCGCTCGCGTCCATGAATACGGCCTGCTGCCCTACGCCGAAGCGCTCGACTTGCAGCGGCGGATGGTCGAGGAGCGCCTGGGCGGTTCGACCGAAGACGCCGTCCTCGCCCTGGAGCATCCGCACACCTACACGCTGGGGCGCTCCGCCGACGCGAGCAATCTCCTCCTCTCGCCCGAAGCCTGCCGCGCGCGCGGGATCGAGGTGTTCGCAACCGACCGCGGCGGAGACGTGACGTACCACGGCCCCGGCCAACTCGTCCTCTATCCGATCTTCGATCTGCGTCGCTGGAAGCGCGACGTGGCGGCCTACGTGCGCTCGCTGGAGGAAGTCGTCGTTCGCGCGCTGGCGGATTTCGGCATCCGGGGCCGGCGGGGCGAATCGGCGCGCGGCGTGTGGGTCGGCGAGGCGAAGATCGCCTCTCTCGGCGTGCGCATCCGCCAATGGGTGGCCATGCACGGCGTGGCGCTGAACGTGAATCCCGACCTTTCGTATTATGAGGGCATCCACCCCTGCGGAGCACGCGACGCCCGGATGACCTCGATGATCGCCGAAGGGCTGCCCGGCGATCGGACGGGCGACGTTCGCGAGGCGCTGCTGGCGCGGTTCGCCGAGGTCTTCGGCCGCATCCTGATCCGCGCCGGCGACCCGATGGCGGGATCGCGTCCGGCGTGGCTGCGCGCTTCGCTGGCCGGCGGCGAGCGCGGGTTGGGGGTCCATAAGACGGTGCGCGAGAAGCGGCTTCACACCGT
Organism: Candidatus Sumerlaeota bacterium; assembly: GCA_026398515.1. Lineage (GTDB taxonomy): Bacteria > Sumerlaeota > Sumerlaeia > JAPLSS01 > JAPLSS01 > JAPLSS01. The sequence goes on from JAPLSS010000372.1 coordinate 4,899, forward strand.
CTGCGCCAGCGCCCGCTGCCCGAACCTGGGGGAGTGTTGGAACCGCGGGACAGCCACGTTCTTGATCAACGGCGCCGTCTGCACGCGCTCCTGCGGCTTCTGCGCGGTGCGGACGGGCCGGCCCGAGGCGCTCGATCCCGAGGAGCCGCGGCGCGTGGCCGACGCCGCGGCAGCGATGGCCCTGGACTACGTGGTTGTCACCTCGGTGACGCGCGACGATCTGTCCGACGGCGGCGCGTCCCAGTTCGCCGCGACGATCCACGCGGTGCGCAATCGGCTGCCCGGCGCGGGGATCGAAGTGTTGATCCCCGATTTCCAGGGCGACGCCGCCGCATTGCGCCGGGTCTTCGAGGCGCGGCCCGACATCCTCAACCACAACGTGGAAACCGTGGAGCGGCTGTATCCGTCGGTGCGCCCCCAGGCGCGCTACGAGCGGACGCTGGAGGTGTTGCGCGCGGCGCGCCGGGCCGGCCTCGCGGTCAAGAGCGGCCTGATGCTCGGCTTGGGGGAGAGGCGCTCCGAGGTCGAGCAGACGTTGCGCCACGTGCGGGACGCGGGCTGCCGGATTCTCACGTTGGGCCAATACCTGCGCCCGTCGCTGGAACATCATCCCATCATCCGCTATGTTCCGCCCGAGGAGTTCGAGGAATGGCGGGAACGCGCGCTGGCGATGGGCTTCGCCGAAGCGGCGTGCGCCCCGCTCGTGCGCAGCTCGTATCGCGCACAGGCGGCGTTTCATAAGATGGAGAGGACGCCAAAGGCGGATGAATTAGAATAACAAAGTCGGCGCCACAATGAGGGGGAGTTCGCAGGGATGCGAGGGCGGTTTGGGCGTGGCGAAGCCGCGGGTCAATGGATGGAATAGGCGAACCGCAGGATGCGGTCGATGTCGCGCAGGCTATCGACAATAAGCCCGGCTTTGTCCAGGCGCGCGGCGGGGAAGTTGGTCGTCACCGCGACGACCCGCATCCCCGCCGCGCGCGCCGCTTCGAGGCCCGTCGGCGAATCCTCCACCGCTATGCAGTCCGAGGGATGAAGGCCCAGCCCTGCCGCGGCCTTCAGGTAGATCTCCGAGTCGGGCTTCGGGTGTTCGACGTCGTCGCGGCTCAGCGCGATGCGGAATACGGAGCGCCATCCGTTGCGTTGGAGAACATCCTCCAGAAACGCGCGGTGCGACGACGTGGCCACGGCCAGGGGATAGCGGGGCTGAAGACACGCGAGCAGTTCCGTCGCGCCCTCGACCAGCGGCAGGCCTTCGCGATCGAGGATCTCCTGGAAAATGGCGTGCTTGTCGGCGAGGACGGAGGAATCGGAGGGACTCAGCCCCAGCGCCTCGGCCGCCAGCGTCCAGAACTTCCCGTCGGTCATGCCGATGCCGATGCGGAGCCATTTGTCGCCGAGCGTCTTGCCGCGGCGGCGGACGGCCTCCCGCCACGCGCGCATGTGGATCGGCTCGCTGTCGATCAGCACGCCGTCCAAATCGAACACCCAGCCGGGAACAGCCAAAGCGTTTCTCCCGCGGAGGCCATTGGGCGAATAGGACATATAGGTTGTATAAGTCCTATTGGCTTATAGACCCGCCCCCTTTTCCCTTCGCGGCGCGCGTCCATCCGCGATAGGATTCCCTTTATGAACGAGCTTAAACCGCGGCTCAAGGCCGAA
>JAPLSS010000470.1:0-6164 GCA_026398515.1 Candidatus Sumerlaeota bacterium
CCCAAGACCACCAGAACGCCGATCGCGACCGTCAGCAACGTGGCCAGAATCGAGAACACCTCCCACGCCTCGTCGTCGCGCCCATCGGCCAGATATTGCGTGAACACGGGCACGAACGCCGACGAGAACACTCCGCCGGCCAGCAGGAAAAACAGCAAATCGGGGATGGAGAACGCGGCGCGATACGCGTCGGTGAACGCGTTCTGCCCGAACCAGGCGGCGATGGCGGTGTCGCGCAGCTGCCCGAGAATGCGGCAGATCAAGTTGGCCGCCATGAGCAGCCCCGCGGCCTGGGCGACTTTCTTTCCGGTCTGGGTCATGGAAAAAGAAGGGGCGGGGGCTTGCCCCACGCCACTCGGTCAGCATGCCGGCGCGCCAGGAGGCACAAGCCCTCTGCCGCGCCAATCTGCCCCGTACGCAATCAGTTTTCCCGCCGGAGCGCAATGCAAAACCCCATGCGCGCCCCTTCGCATAAAGGCGCGAAATCCGTTGCGCATCTGGCCGGCGTTCCCAGACCGCGGACGATCCTGAGGCAATCCGGAGCGTCCCGCGGTCTGGGGGCGAAAAGGTCGCCGCCCTCGCCGAGAACGGCGTCCTTTGGCCCCATGAAAGCCGGAAAGCCGTCGTCCACACGGATCATATTGCCCCGCCGCCCCGTCTTCCCTACAATGCTCCGTGGTTGCTGTCGGCAATCGGCTATTGGCCGTCGGTTATTGGCTATCTGCTATTGGCTATTGTCAGGTTCAAGGAGTCTTTGCCATGAAACTCGCTTTGCCCGCCCAGGACAGCCTCGCGGACCTTCTCGCCTTGCGCAAGGACATCGTGGAATCGCCCATCTCGGTTGGCTTGGAGCGAGCGCGCGCCTTTACCCGCGTGTGGCAAGCGAACGAGAACGCGCCATGGATCGTGCTAAAAGGCATGGCGCTGCGCGAGCACCTCCAAACCGTTCCGCTTTACATTCGGCGGCACGACCGGATCGCCGGCTCGATCAGCGAACGGCCAGGCGCGATGCCTCTGATTGTCGAACTAGGCGTTGGCGAGAACCCGATCTACACGGGCGAATACCCGCATCGGCGCGGCTATTTGCGCGGTCAGGTCCCCAGGGAAATCGATGAATGGTGGGAGGACCGCTGCATGTGGGGCCGCCACCGGGCGTTCCTGCGGACGGTCCTGAGCCGCAAAGCGCAACGCGCCGAGGAGGCCGCCTTTGGGTTCATCTCCAACCAGGGGCATCTTTCGCCGAGTTACCGCGAGTTGCTGAGCGTGGGCTTGGGCGGGATCTTGCGGCGCGTGCGCGACCGGCGCGCCGGCGAGATCGACCCCCAGAGCCTCGAATTCCTGGCGGCGGCCGAGCAGGGGCTACTGGGCGTCATGGAGTGGATTGAACGATACAGCCAGTTCCTCCGCGCCGAAGCGGGAAAGGCGGATTCCAAGGGGCGCGAACGCGAGCTGCGCGAAATGTCCGACGTCGCCGCCAAGGTCGCGCGCGAAGCCCCGGCAACCTTCCGCGAGGCGATGCAACTCATCTGGTTTGTCCACCAGGCGGTCCACGTCGAGGGCCACGGCTATTCCAACACGCCGGATCGGGTCGACCAGCTGCTGTATCCTTTTTACATCGAGGACAAGCAGGCGGGGCGGCTCGACGACGAGCAGGCGCTGGCCTTGTGCGCCAACTTCCTGCTCAAGCAGCGCGACAACACCTTCTGGGGCCCCGAGCACAACATGACGCAGGGCCTGGTGGTCGGCGGCTCGACCCCGGATGGCGAGGATCAGACCAACGAATTGTCGTGGCTGTTCATTGCCGCCGCCGGCGCGATGGCCGTGCCGGAGCCGCTGGTGTGGGCGCGCTGGCATCCCCGGATCGACCGGGATTTCTTCGATTTCTGCCTGCAAACGATCGCCGGCAAGACGTGCTTCCCCCTGATGATGAGCGACACGGCCGTCCCCGCGATGTTCATGGCGATGGGGGTCGAGCGCGAGGACGCGTTCAACTACGTGCCGTGCGGCTGCAACGAGTTGGGCATTCCAGGGCAGGCCTACTACAACGCCAAAGCGCATTGGAATGCTCTGGCGGCGCTGGAGGCGGGGATTACTGGAGGGCGCGGCTACGACGGGGAAAAGCAGAGCCCGTTCAAAACGCCGCCGCCCCAGGCCCCGAAGACGTTCCAGGACCTAATCGACGCCATCGCCCTCCACGTGCGGCGCCAGGTGGAAACCTCCTATGCCGACGGGCTTCTTGTGATGCAGGCCGAGATGCGCTACGGCCAGACGCCGTTCACCTCGTGCTTCTTCGACGGCTGCATCGAGCGGGGACGCGACATGATCCTCGGCACGAAGTACAACTTCCTTTCGTGCGGCGGCGGGGCGTTCGTCAATCTGGTCGACGCCCTGGGGGCGATCCGCGAAGTGGTCTACGAGAAGAAGGAGGCCGCATTGGAGGACGTGGCCGCCGCCTGCCGCGACAACTTCGTCGGCCACGAGGCGCTGCGGGCGAAGTTGCTCGCCGCGCCCAAGCACGGCAACGACGACCCGCGGCTCGACGACATCATCGACCTGGTCGAGCGCCTGCGCGACGAGCCGGTCAAGTCCATCTGCCGCGATCCGCGCGACGGAACGCCGTACGGCATTTCGCACGTCATCCGCTCCAGCGCCGTGCGCGGGGGGCTGCACACGGGGGCGACGCCCGACGGGCGCCTCGCCGGCACGCCGCTGGCTTCGTCCGTCGCCGCCGCGGCCGGCTGCGAGCGCCACGGGCCGACCGCCGTCCTCAATTCGATTCTGAAGCTGCATCCCGCGCGCAGTTGGCAGTGCGGCTACAACGTCAACCTGCGCTTCCAGCATTCGACGCTGGCGGAGAAGGAGAACCGTGAGAAGGTCCACGCGATGCTGGCGTCGTTCTTCGGCCGCGGCGGGCAGGAGATGCAGATCAACTGCGTCAGTTCCGAGACGCTTCGCGCGGCGCAACGCAACCCCGACGCTTACCGCGACGTGGTGGTGCGCGTGGCCGGCTTCAGCGATTTCTTCGTCAACCTGCTGCCAGAAATTCAAAACGATATTATTTCCAGGACAGAGCATTGAGGGCTTGGGGGGGTTCGATTTTTTGATTTTCGATTGGAGAGAACCGATCCTTCCGGGGTGGAGGCCACACGCATGATGACCGAGCAGGACCAGGCGATTCTGCGCGAGTTTGCCGCGCGCGTGAGGGCTCAGTTTCCGGAGGCGCGCATTTGGGCCTTTGGCTCGCGGGCGCGGGGAGACGCAACGTGGGAATCGGACTTTGATGTCTGCGTGGTGCTGAACACGACTGACCTTGCGGCGGATTCCGCGATCGGCGACATCGCCTGGGAGATTGGGTTTGCGCATGAGATGGTGCTTTGCCCTCTGGTTATGAGCGAGGAGATCTTCGAGCGCCACCGGCGCTGGCCGACTTCGGTGGTTCAGGCGATTGTCGAGGAAGGGATCGCCGGATGAGCGACGACTTGCGACGCGATTTGATTGCCTACCGGATGGAGCGAGCGCGGGCCACGCTGGACGAGGCGCGGCTCCTGCTGACGGGCGGCAGCCTACAGGGAACGGTGAACCGCGCCTACTACGCCATGTTCTATGCGGTTCAGGCGCTGTTGGCCGAGAGGGGCCTGTCCAGATCAAAACACGCATCGAGCATCGCTGCTTTCGATGTCGAGTTTGTGAAGACGGGAATGCTCAACCGGTCATTCTCGAAGCAGCTTCATTCGGTCTTTCGGCTGAGACAGAATGCTGACTATGAAGACATGGTCGTCGTCTCCGAGGAGCAGGCGAAAGAGGCTGTGGCCCATGCTGCCGCGTTCGTCGATGAAGTCGAGGACCATTTCCGGTCTTCCAGTTCGTGAGCGCCCGGCGCCGACCATCCATCCACCGTGGTTCTGACCATGACCGACTTCCTCATCCGCCCCGCCACGCGCGACGACTTGGACGGCATTCGCCGCATCTTCAACGCGGCGATCCGCAAAACGACCGCCGTTTTCATCGAACAGGAAGTCGACCGCGATTGGGTCGAGGCGTGGTTCGCCGCGCACGACGACAGGCATCCGATCCTTGTCGCCGACGGCGAGAGCGCGGTGGCCGGCTGGGTGTCCATCAGCGCCTTCTCGTCGCGCTGCTGCTATCGCTACACGGCCGAGGTCTCGGTTTACATCGACGAACGCTACTGGCGGCGCGGACTGGGGCGACGGCTCGTCGAGGCGGCCGAACGCGCGGCGGCCTCCGCCGGCCTGCACACGCTCCTGGCGGTGATCGAGGCCGAGAACCGCCCCTCCCTCAGCCTGTTCCGGGGCCTGGGCTACGAGCAGGTCGGGCTGTTGCGCGAGGTGGGCTACAAGTTCGACGCCTGGCGCAGCGTCGCCTATTATCAGAAGTTCCTCCAGCCGCCCGCCGCGGCGTCTGCCGTCGATGCCGCGCAATGATGAACTCCTTTAAGCGACAAACCCAAGAGGCGGTTAGGTGGCGCAGGCTTTCCAGCCTGTGTGCGCCGCCCACCGCGATTTCGGCAAGTCACCGGCGGGAAAGCCTGTGCCGCTCAAAGCGCTTGAGTAGCATCGTCTATGGACGGTCCGAAGGGTTATGCTGAATTCCGCAACCGCCGCTGCCTTCGAACTCGCGCCCTTTCATCCGGAGGAGGCCAAGCGCGTCCTCGATTGGATTCGCGACGAGGCGGAGCTGCGGCTCGTCTCGCCGTACACGCCGCCGCCGCTGACGCCGGAGAAGATCATGGTCTGGCAGGACAAGGCTCTGGAGTCGTTTCTGTTCCGGGATCCCGCCGCGGGGCCGGTGGGCTATGGGGAATTGTGCGCCGCGGGCTCCTCTGCCGAGGAATTGTGGGTCGCGCACGTGGTCGTCGATCCCGCGCGGCGCGGCCAGGGCGTCGGACGGCGGTTCGTGCAACGCCTCGTCGAACGCGCCTTCCACGCCCATCGCGCGTCGCGCGTGATCCTCAGCGTGTGCGAAGACAACGCGGCGGCGCGTTCCTGCTATGATCGCTGTGGGTTCCGCGCTTTTGCGCGCCGGCCTTTGCGGGCGGAATGGCTGCCCGATGGAGCCTACCTGGTGGACATGCGGATCGAACGGCTGCGCTGGCGCGCGCAGCGGTGGCGCGAACAGGTTCGCCGTTGGTGGCGCGGCGCGCCGGCCGGCGAGTAGGTCCGGCCTCGTCGGACTTACTTCCCGCGCAAGTCGTAGAGCGTGAACCGCGGGTCCTCATATATCTTCGCGAAGGGGATCGACCGGCTCGTGGCCATCTCCGTCGGGACGATCCAATGCGTGACGCCGTAGTCGCGGATGATCGCGTCGAGGGCGGCGCGGCCTTCCGCCGAGTCTTCATACGCCTTCCGGGCGAGGCCGAGACGCTTGAACCACTCCAGCACTTCCACGTCTTTGTAGGGGTGCGAATGAAATAGGACGAACACGCGCGCCCCGCTTTCGAGGCGAAGGCCCTCCAACTCGACCGGGGCCAGGTAGAGAAAGCCCGCCTGCTTCGTGCGCGCGATGAACCCCGTGACGCCAAACTCTGGACGCCCCTCCTCGCGGCCGGCTTTCCAGGGAATGACGCAAACGCCCATGGCCCCAAGGGCCAGCGACGCGCCGGCGACGCCCGTCCAAAGACGCCGGCGCAAGCGCGGGTCGTCCACCCAGCGGCCCCACCGCGACCCAAGCGCTTTTTCCAACACGAAACCGATCAGCAGCGCGTTGGCGATGGGCAGGACGAACACGCTGACGCGCCACGGAAAGAGCAGCGCCAGCGTCAGACTGCCCGTCAGGATTTGCGTGAAGGTCAGAACCGCCGCCGCGCCAATGAGAAACAGCAGAACGCGAAAGAGCCGCCGCGCCCGCCAGGCGACGGCGCACCCCAGGGCAATGTGGATGACCAACAGGGCGTTCACGCGGTCGAACCACACCCGGGGCAGCGCGTGGTGGGGAAAGCGGATCGTGGCAAGAATGCGCGCGGCCTCCGCTGAGGTCTCGGGCGAAGTCGGCCCGAAACGCAGGAACGTATAGATCGCGATCGGGGCCAGCGCCACGCCGCCCAGCAGCCCCAGACCCGCCATGCGAAGGAAATTCAGCTCCGAGGATGGGGAGTATGGAGTCCCGCCTTCAGGCGGAATGCCCGGTAGCCATCCTCGGCTCGATTC
>JAPLSS010000470.1:6203-21966 GCA_026398515.1 Candidatus Sumerlaeota bacterium
GCGGCATTCCGCCTGAAGGCGGGACTCCATACTCCCCATTTTCGCGACACTCGGTGCGCCGCGAAACGCCGTAAGTCGTAGCCGTTCAACGGCCATGGCCGCCATGTAAGCGCCAAGAACATAGAGGGCCGAAAGAAGATAGGTCGCATGGAAGGTCGTCGCCAAAGCAGGCAGGAGAAACGCAATAACAAGACGGCCGCGCAGGAAGCATGCGATGGAGGTTAGGATGAAAACGCCGTAGAGGCTGGGTTGGTAGTAACTACAGGCCAGCTCCTGGCGCGCCAGGCCGCCCCACAGGCCGTTGTAGTATTCCAGCGCCGCCGGCGAAACATGGAACAGAGCGCGGACCGGGAGGCTGTGCGCCGCCATCAGCGCGAAAAACAGGACGGCTTTGCGCGCCGGCGAGTCGAACGAGGGAAACACGCTGAGGCAGATCGAAAACAGGCTGGCCGCATAGACCGCGATCAGCGCGCCCCACAGCAGGTAAAACGCCGACGATCCGAGCAAGCCGTAGAGAAAACCGGAGACGAGGGTGAAGACCGGCATCGCGTCCTGCGTGCGGGCCAGCCAGTCGTCGGCCAGGAACCCCACGCGTTGCGAGGCCAGCGTGTGCGCCAGGTGCAGGTATTGGTTGGAATAGAAGAGCGGCGTCGGCCCGTACGCCAAAACGAACGCGAGAACGAGCAGCCCCATGGCCGCCGCGGGTGTGCAAACGAAGCCGTGGACGCGCCGTGCGATGGCCAACGTCATTGCCTTTAGGACCGCCACAGCGGCCATCCAGCGACGCATGGAAGGGCCCTCCCGGTGGTGAAGGGTGGCACAGCGGCGCAACCCAAAGCCCGTGGACTTTGGCTCGGCATCAGCCCTGTACGATCAGGTCTAGGATCTCCTCATAAACCCTGGGGAGTTCAATCTCCTTCCCCATTTGCCCGCTTTCCGCGTGCCCATGAGCGATGTCGCAGCGGATGTTGTAATAGTCGCCGATCAGTTCAGCGGTTGCATCATCTTCGAAAACGCAGTGAACGCGATGCATGAACGCCGCTTCTTCCGGCGGGCCCACTCGCTCTCCGTATGAAACGTTTATGTAATCTTCCAGCTGGCCAAACAGCAGAACAAAATAGGCGCACCGGTTCAGTTCAGAAATACGAGACCAGGAAATGGTGTCCGGAGATGGATCCTTCTGAGACCCAACCCAAAAATCCGTGCACCGGTAGGCTTGGAAGATCTCGTGGAGAAAGCTCATGCCGCTTCAACAGCCTCTTGGAGCACGAGGTTGAGAAAAGCCTGCTGATCGAAGGGGAGATAGAGATCGCGTAGTCTGGACGCGACGATTCGCCAGTCACTCGGCTGATCTTGAGCATTTCGCATGTCCACGAGAGCAAACTGGTGTTCGTTCGTGGCCACATTGACCCGGCCATCGGCGCCGATGACCCAGAGAGTGCTGGGGGTGAAGGAGATTCGTTTCTTCCCACAGAGAATCGCTCTTGTCGGGAGCATGCGCGGCGGCACGTCGTATTGCTTCATCAGCGGCTCGTCTCTCTGCAAGACAGAGCCGACGAAAATTTGTTTGTTCGGATCAGGGAGTTCCTGGAACCATCCATCAATTAGGAAATACAAGCCGTCTAGGCGGTTCTCCCACTCATCGATTCGGGCAATGACGTAATTCCTGTCCATCTTCATTCACCTCGGCCAACGATCGGTTGGATGTCGTCTCTAGCGATACCTAACAGAGGCGGAACTGTCAAGCAAACGCGGCCCGAAGGAAGCGCTTCCTTCGGGCCGCGGGGGATTCAATCGGGCCGACACGTACTATTTCGTCGACTCCTCGTCGTCTTCCTTGTCGTCTTCGTCGCCCGGACGTTCGGCGACGGCCACCGCCGCGTCCTCCGCGGCCGGCTCTTCCGGCGCCGGCGGATGCAGCGGCTTGACGTCGAGATCGAGATAATCGGGCAGACCGGTTCCCGCGGGGATCAACAGGCCCATGATCACGTTTTCCTTCAGGCCGAGCAGCTTGTCGACTCTCCCGCGCACCGCCGCGTCGGTCAGCACGCGGGTGGTTTCCTGGAACGAGGCGGCGGCGATGAACGAATCGGTTTCCAGGGAGGCCTTCGTCAGGCCCAGCAGTTTCGGACGGGCCGCCGCCGGCTCGCCGCCCTTGGCCACCGTCCGCTCGTTCTCTTCGAGGAAGCTCCACTTGTCGACCACCTGGCCGTACATGAAGTTGGTGTTGCCGACTTCCTCGATGACCACCTTGCGCAGCATCTGGCGGATGATGGACTCGATGTGCTTGTCGTTGATGTTGACCCCTTGCAGGCGGTAGACCTCCTGGACTTCGTTGAGGAGGAACTCCTGGACGGCCTTCTCGCCCTTGATGTCCAGGACGTCATGAGGGCTGATCGAGCCGTCGGTCAGCTGCTCGCCGGCTTCGACGTATTCGCCGTCGCGCACCATCATGTGGCGCACCAGCGGGACCGAATACTGGCGCTCCTCGCCGGCCTCGGTGACGATGGAGATCTTGCGCGCGCCCTTGGCGATGCCGCGGAAGCGCACCGTGCCGGAGATGTCGGTGATGAACGCCGCGTCCTTGGGCTTGCGCGCCTCGAACAGCTCGTCGACGCGCGGCAGGCCGCCGGTGATGTCCTTCGCCCGCACCTGGAAGCGCGGGATGCGCGCCAGCGCCTGGCCCACGGCGATCTTGGCGCCCTCGGTGGCTTCGCGGCTGATGATGGCGCCGGCGGTCAGCGCATAGGTGGCCAGCGCCTCGCCCGACTCGTCGACCACCTGGATCTGCGGGTGGCGCTCTTCCTTGTGCTCGATGATGACCTTCTGCGACAGGTTGGTCTGCGGGTCATAGTCCTCGCGCATCGTCACGCCGGGGATGATGTCGGCATAGCGCAACGTGCCGGAGAACTCGGCGATGATCGGCGTGTGGTGGGGATCCCAGCGCACCAGGTGCTCGCCCTTGGCGACGTGCTCGCCGTCGCGCTTGGAGACCACGGCGCCGTAGCGGATGTTCGGCAGCACCTGCACGACCACGCCGTCCTCGTTCTCGATGTGGATCGTGCCGGTGCGGTTGACGACGATGTATTCCCCCGGCGCCCGCTCGACGATCCGCAGTTTGTCCTTGAACCGCACGATGCCGTCCTGCGCCGCCTGGTACCAACCTTCCAGCTCGCGCGTGTACGTGCCGCCGATGTGGAACGTCCGCAGCGTCAGCTGCGTGCCCGGCTCGCCGATGGACTGGGCGGCGATGACGCCCACCGCCTCGCCCAACTCGACGATCCGCCCGGTGGCCAGGTTGCGCCCGTAACACTTGGCGCACACGCCGCGGCGCGTTTCGCAGGTCAGAACCGAGCGAATTTCCAGCTTCTCGATGCCGGCCTCTTCGATCACCGCGGCGCGCACGTCGTCGATCATCTCATTGCGCCGCACGATGATCTTGCGCGTGTTCGGATCGCGCACGTCGGCCACGGGCACGCGCCCGACGATGCGGTCGCGCAACGGCTCGAGCACGCGCTCGCCGGTGGTGGTGACTTCCTTGATCGACTCCACCGTGATGCCGGCGCGCGTGCCGCAATCGGCTTCATTGACGATCAGGTCCTGGGCCACGTCGACCAGCCGGCGCGTCAGGTAGCCGGCGTCGGAGGTCTTCAACGCGGTGTCGGCCAGGCCCTTGCGGGCGCCATGGGTGGAAATGAAGTATTCCAGGACGGTGAGGCCTTCGCGGAAGTTGGACTCGATGGGCGACTCGATGATCTCGCCCAAGGCGCCGGTGACCTTCTTGGTGGGCTTCTGCATCAGGCCGCGCATGCCCGCCAGCTGGCGGATCTGCTGCTCGTTGCCGCGCGCGCCGGAGTTGGCCATGATGTAGATGGGGTTCAGGCCTTCCTGGTCCTGCTTCATCATCTTCATCATGTCTTCGGCCACCTGGTCGGTCGCCCGCGTCCAGATTTCAATGACCTTCTGGTAGCGCTCTTCGTTGGTCAGGTTGCCGCGCTCGAAATGGCGCTGCACCTGGGTGACCTGCTTCTTGGCCTGGTCGATGATGTGGCGCTTCGACTCGGGCACCTTCATGTCGTCCATGCAAATGGAGATGCCGCCCTTCTTGGCGTACTCGAAGCCCAGCGACATCATGCGGTCGAGCATGCGCGCGGTGGCTTTCGGGCCGGCCTCCTTATGGACGAGGGCCACCAACTGCCGCAGGGTGGAACTGCTCATGATCTCATTGCCGAACGACAGTTTGTCGGTGTCGAAGAACGAGATGCCGGGCGGAAGGACCTGGCTGAACATCAAGCGTCCGACGGTGGTGCGCAGCATGCCGTGCTTCTCGCCGTCGCCGCCCGCGGACTGGCGCCCCATGGCGCTCAGCGGCAGGCGGACGCGAATCTCGGCCTGCAAGTCCACAACGCCGCAGTTGTGCGCCAGGATCGCCTCCTCGGGCGAGGCGAACTGCATCCCTTCGCCTTTCGCCCCCTTCATCATCTTCGTCAGGTAGAAGCACCCCAGGATGATGTCCTGCGAGGGGGTGGCGATCGGGCGCCCGTCGCGCGGCGAGAGGATGTTGTTCTGCGCCAGCGTCAGGAACCGCGCCTCCATAATGGCTTCGGTGGACAACGGGACGTGCACGGCCATCTGGTCGCCGTCGAAGTCGGCGTTGAACGCGGCGCACGACAGCGGGTGCAGCCGGATCGCCTTGCCTTCGATCAGTTTCGGCATGAAGGCCTGCACGCCCAGGCGGTGCAGCGTCGGCGCGCGGTTCAGCAGCACCGGATGGCCCTTGATGATGTCTTCGAGGATGTCGTAGACGACCGGCTCTTCGCGCTCGATCATCCGCTTGGCGCTCTTGATCGTGTTGCAGTGGCCGCGGCGCTGCAATTCGCGAATGATGAAGGGGTCGAACAGCTCCAGGGCCATCTTCTTCGGCAGGCCGCATTCGTTGAACTGCAATTCCGGGCCGACGACGATGACCGAGCGGCCGGAGTAATCGACGCGTTTGCCCAGCAGGTTCTGGCGGAACCGCCCCTGCTTGCCCTTGAGCATGTCGCTGAGGCTTTTCAGCGGCCGGTTGTTGTGGCCCTTGGTCGGGCGGCTGCGGCGCGAATTGTCGAACAGGGCGTCGACCGACTCCTGCAGCATGCGCTTCTCGTTGCGCAGGATGACGTCGGGCGCGCGCAGTTCGATCAGACGTTTCAACCGGTTGTTGCGGTTGATGACGCGGCGATACAGGTCGTTGAGGTCCGACGTGGCGAAGCGCCCGCCGTCGAGGTGCACCAGCGGCCGCAGGTCCGGCGGCAGGACGGGCAGGATGTCGATGATCATCCATTCGGGCTTGTTGCCCGAGCCGCGGAAGGCGTCGACGACCTTCAGGCGCTTAATGACCTTGTTGCGCCGCTGGGCGGAGTTGGCCTGGCGCATTTCAATGGCGAGGCGGCTGGAGAGCTCGTCGATGTTGATCTGCTGCAGGAGGCGCTTGACGGCTTCGGCGCCGATCTCGATCACGACGTTCGGGTGCGCCTCGCGGTACTTGCGCGCCTCGTCCTCGGTCAGCAGCTGCTTGGGCTTCAGCGGCGAGTCGCCGGCGTCGACGACGATGTACTCCTGGAAGTAAATGACCTTGCCGATGTCGCGCACGCTGATATCAACCAGGTTGGCGATGCGGCTGGAGGTGCCCTTGTAGAACCAGATGTGGCAGGTCGGCGCGGCCAGTTTGATGTGGCCCATGCGCACGCGGCGCACCTTGGACTCGGTGACTTCGACGCCGCAACGGTCGCAGATGATCCCCTTGTACTTGATCCGCTTGTATTTGCCGCACGAGCATTCCCAGTCCTTGACCGGGCCGAAAATGCGCTCGCAGAACAAGCCGTCCTTCTCCGGCTTGAACGTGCGGTAGTTGATCGTCTCGGGCTTCTTCACCTCGCCGAACGAGGCGTACTCCGGATCGTCCATCCCGGCCTTGCCCAGCAGACGGTCGGCCTGGCGGTGGTGCTGGCGGGACCACTTCAGGATCAGGTCGGGCGACGCCAGCGAGATCCGGCAGACCGCCTTCTTGAAGTCGATCTCCTGCCGCGCGGCTTCGTCCTCGCCCCGCAGCATGTACGAACGAAACGACGAAGTGGGAACGGTGCTTTGCATGGTTTGCCTCTCCCCTCGACTCTGAGGGCGTTGCACCCGGATTCGGCGCCTCTCAGGAGCGTGCGACGTTCAGAACCCCACGGACCGATAGGACGCATAGGACCTATCCGACCTATCCGTCCTCTGCCTTTCTACTCCTCCTCGTCCGTCTCGGCGCTCAGCGGAATGCCGACGGAGAAGCGGTCTTCCTCGTCCGAGAACAAGCCTTCGGCGGCGATGTCCTCGGCGAACGTCGGGAATCCCTCTTCGGCCGCGGTCGGCAGCGCCGCCAGAAGCGATTCGTCCACCAGCTCCATGTTCAAGCACAAACTCTGGAGTTCCTTGACCAGAACGTTGAACGACTCGGGCACGCCCGGCTTCAGCGCGTTTTGGCCTTTGACGATGGATTCGTAAATGCGGGTGCGGCCGCTGACGTCGTCACTCTTCACCGTCAGCAGTTCGCGCAGGGTGTAAGCCGCCCCGTAGGCTTCGAGCGCCCACACTTCCATTTCGCCGAAGCGCTGGCCGCCGAACTGGGCCTTGCCGCCCAGCGGCTGCTGGGTGACCAGCGAATACGGTCCGATCGAGCGGGCGTGCATCTTGTCGTCGACCATGTGCGCCAGTTTCATCATGTAGATCTGGCCCACGGTGACGAGGGTGGCGAACGGCTCGCCGGTCAGCCCGTCATATAGGACGGTCTGGCCGTCGGGCGAGAGCCCGGCGCGCTTGAGGATCTCCCGAATCTGGAACTCGGTGGCGCCGTCGAACACCGGCGAGGCCACGCGCAGGCCCAACGCCTGCGCGGCCCAGCCCAGGTGCGTCTCCAACACCTGGCCGACGTTCATGCGCGACGGGACGCCCAGCGGGTTCAGCACAATGTCCACGGGCGTGCCGTCGGCGAGGAACGGCATGTCTTCGCCCGGCAGGATCTTGGAGATGACGCCCTTGTTCCCGTGGCGGCCGGCCATCTTGTCGCCGACGGCGATCTTGCGCTTCTGGGCGACGTAGACCTTGGCCATCTTGTTGACGCCCGGCGGCAGCTCGTCGCCGGTCTTGATGCGGTCCACCTTGTTCTTGGCGACGTCCTCGATGCGCGTCTTCTGCGCCATGAAATCCTGATACAGGCGCTTGATCTCGGCGCCGGCCTGGCCGTCCACGGGCAGCATGCCGGTGAACAAGCTGCGCTCGACGTATTCGACCACCGGCTCGGTGACTTTCTTGCCCGGCTTGTAGACGACCTCGCCGGTCTCGAAGTTCGTCACCTCGCGGTCGACGCGCCCGAGCGCGCGGCGCAGTTGCTCGCGGAAGGCCGACGCCAGGGCGCTCAATTCCGAGTCGCGGTCCTGCTCGACGCGCTCGATTTCCTGCTTGTCGCGGCGCTCCGAGCGCGTGCCGCGCTCCTTGCGCGAGAAGACCTTGATGTCCACCACGATGCCGCCGGCGCCCGGGGGGACTTTCAGCGAGGCGTCGCGCACGTCGCCGGCCTTCTCGCCGAAGATGGCGCGCAGCAGTTTCTCCTCGCTGGTCAGTTCGGTCTCGCCCTTGGGAGTGACCTTGCCCACCAGGATGTCGCCCGGGGCGACTTCGGAGCCGATGAACACCAGGCCGTCTTCGTCCAGCTTGCCCAGGGCTTCCTCGCTGACGTTCGGGATGTCGCGGGTGATCTCTTCCTTGCCGAGTTTCGTGTCGCGGGCGTCGATCTCGAACTCCTCGATCTGGATCGACGTGTAGACGTCGTCCTTGACCAGGTGTTCGCTAATGAGAATCGCGTCTTCGAAGTTGTAGCCGCCCCACGCCATGAAGGCGACCAGGATGTTGCGCCCCAACGCCAGTTCGCCTTTGGCCGTGGCCGGGCCGTCGGCGATGACCTGCCCGCGCTCGACCTTGTCGCCTTCGTCGACGATCGGCTTCTGGCTGATGCAGGTGTCCTGGTTCGAGCGTTTGTACTTGATCAGATGGTAGAGGTCTTCGCTTCCCAGCTCGTTGCGCACGACAATCTCGTCGGCGGTGACGCGCTCGACCACGCCGTCGTTCTTCGCCAGCACGCAGACGCCGGAGTCGATGGCGGCCTTGTATTCAATGCCGGTGCCGACGACGGGCGAGTCGGTGAACAGAAGCGGGACGGCCTGGCGCTGCATGTTCGAGCCCATCAGCGCGCGGTTGGCGTCGTCGTGTTCGAGGAACGGGATGAGGGCTGCCGACACGCTGACGAGCTGCTTCGGCGAGGCGTCCATGAACTGGACCTCGTCCGGCGGCACGTGCGGATAGTCGCCGCGATGGCGCGTCAGCACGCGGTCGCCCTGGAGGTGGGCGCGGGCGTCGATCGGCGCGTTGGCCTGGGCGATGTGGTAGTCGTCCTCCACGTCGGCGGTCATATAGTTGATCTCGCCGGTGACCTTGCCCTTGGCGACTTTGCGATACGGCGTTTCGATGAAGCCGAACTCGTTGATCCGGGCGAAGGTGCTGAGCGAGGAGATCAGGCCGATGTTCGGGCCTTCCGGGGTCTCGATCGGGCAGATGCGCCCGTAGTGCGTGTGATGCACGTCGCGCACTTCGATGCCGGCGCGGTCGCGCGACAAGCCGCCGGGGCCCAGGGCGCTCAGCCGGCGCTTGTGGGTCAGTTCGGCCAGCGGGTTCGTTTGATCGAGGAACTGGCTGAGCTGGCTGCGGCCGAAGAAGTCCTTGATCGCAGTGATGACCGGCTTGGCGTTGATCAGGTTGTGCGGCAGCAGGTTCTCCAGGTCGACGACGGTCATGCGGTCCTTGGCCGTCTTTTCCATCTCGGCCAGGCCCATGCGAATCTGGTTCTGCAGCAGTTCGCCGACGGAGCGCACGCGGCGGTTGCCGAGGTGGTCGATGTCGTCGACCTCCATCTGCTCGCGCTGCAACGAGCGCAGGTGCTTCATCACGTCGATGACGTCCTGGCGCGTCAGCGTGCGCGCGGCCTCCACGGGCTTGCGGCCGAAGCGCTTGTTGATCTTGTGGCGCCCCACGGCGCCGAGGTCGTAGCGCTTCTCGTTGAAGAACATGTCCTCGACGAGGCGCTGCGCGCTCAAGACGCTGACGGGATTGCCCGGGCGCATCTTCTTGAAGAATTCCAGCAGGGCTTCCTCGTAGCTCTTGACCTTGTCTTTCTCCAGGGTCAGCAGGATCGGGTCGTCCAGTTCGTGCTCGCGGCGCAAGACCTCGATGGACTTGATCTTGGCCGCCGCGGCCGACCGCAAGAAGTCGGTCGAGAGGCGCTCCCAGCACTCGCCGACGACCTCGCCGGTCGATTCGTCGATGACGTCCTGGGCCAGGATGCGGCCCAACAGGTCGTTGTACGCCTCGGCCACGGTGAGGAAGACCCGCTTGGCCGCGGATTTCTTGATCTGCTCGGACACCTTTTTGGTCACCTTGGCGCCACGCTCGGCCAAGCGCTTGCCGGTCTTCGGATCGATGACGTCCTCGATGAACTCCTCGCCGATGTAGCGGCTGAGGTCGGCCGGTTTCGTCGCCCCCTTGGAGAAATCGTCGATGGCGATCCGTTCGGTGGTGAAGAACTCGTGGACCAGCTCCTCGTCGTCGATGGCGCCCAGGCAGCGCAGGTAACTCGTGGCCGGGATTTTGCGCTTGCGGTCGATCATGACCGACATGATGGAGTTGATGTCGATCTCGAACTCCACCCAGGCGCCCAGATACGGGATGATGCGCCCGGAATACGTCAGGCGCCCGTTGGGATGCGTGCCCGAGGAGAAACTGACGCCGGGCGAGCGGTGCAGCTGCGAGACGATGACGCGCTCGGCGCCGTTGATGACGAAGGTGCCCTGATCGGTCATCAGCGGGATTTCGCCCATGTACGTCTCTTGCTCTTTGATGTCCTTGATTTCGACTTCGCCGGTCTCTTCGTTCTTCTCGCGGACGATCAGTTGCAGTTTGACCTTGAGCGGCACGGCGTAGGTCATGCCGCGCTCCACGCATTCGCGCACCGAGTATTTCGGCGCGCCGAAGGAGTATTCGATGAACTCCAACGACGATTCGCCCCCGGAGGCGCGGATGGGGAACACGCTGCGAAAGGCCTCCTGCAAGCCCTGGGGGTCGCGCATGTCCGGCGGGACGTTGGCCTGGAGAAAACTGGCGTAGGATTGCTTCTGCGTCTCCAGCAGGTACGGGATCTCCAGGATTTCGGGAATCCGCGCGAAGTTGATGCGTTGACTCGGCCCAACCTTCGCGGTGGGAATGAGCGTGCGGCTTTCGGCTGGCGCCATGAGCCTTCCTCCTAGAGATGTAAGCCGGCGGGCCGGCTCGGCCTCCGCGCCGGATGGGCGGGTCCGGCGCGGGCGCCGCGTTGCGTTTCGTTCTGAGCGACGCCTTCCGGCAAAAGCCGCCCACCTTTGTAGTGCGACCTTTAGGACCTAAAGGTCGCACTACGAACTGAAGGCGCATCCGTTCTTACGTCGTTCTGGCGCGCGAGGCGTCAACGGCCCCTCGCGCTCGAACGAACGCTTCTTACTTGATCTCCACCTCGGCGCCGGCCTCTTCGAGCTTGGCCTTGGCCTTGGCCGCGTCGTCCTTGCTCACGCCGGTCAGGACCTCTTTCGGGGCGCCGTCGACCAATTCCTTCGCTTCCTTCAGGCCCAAGTCCGGAACCAGGGCGCGGACCTCTTTGATGACCTGAATCTTCTTCACGCCGGCGCTCTTCAGCACGACGGTGAACTCCGTCTGCTCCACGGCTGCGGCCGCGCCGCCGTCGCCGGCGGCCGGTCCCGCCGCCGCCGCCGCCACTGGAGCGGCGGCCGAGACCCCGAAGGCCTCTTCAATGGCGGCGACTAGATCGTTGACTTCCAGAAGCGTCATCGACTTCAACGATTCGATGATTTGTTCTTTCGTAAGGGTTGCCATGGCGTTTGATGCCTTTCTCGCATTCTTGATCGTTCCGTTGCGCGCGCGGCGGGGGCCAAGGGCCTCGTCCGCCCGCAGCGGGCTTCATCCGGCGGGTTGCGCCTGGGCATGCGCGTCGGCGACCGCCTTGACGGCGTACGCCACCTTCGAGACGGACTGCCGCAGGGCGAACGCCGCTTTCGTGACCGGGCTCTTCAGGCTGCCCAGCAGGCGGGCCAACAACTGCTCGCGGCTGGGGAGCTTGGCCAGGGCCTTGACCTCGTCGGCGTTGAGCGCCCGTTTGCCCAGCCATCCGCCCTTGATGGCCAACTTCTCGTTGGCCTTGGCGAAGTCCGCCAGGGCTTTGGCCGTCAACACGGGGTCGGCGTAGCCGAGGGCGAAGGCCGACGGCCCTTGGAGCGCGTCGTCCAACGGATCGAATCCCAACTCGGCCAAGGCGCGCTTCATCAGGCGGTTCTTGGCCACGCGGTATTCGATCGACTGAGCGCGCATCTTCTGGCGCAGGTCGTTGACCTCGGCGACCGTCAGGCCGCGGTAATCGGCCACGACGACGGCCTGGGAGCGGCCCAGTTTCTCGACGTACGTGTCCATCCGGTCCAGTTTCTTCTTCGATGGCACTCGCTTCTCACCTCCTTTCCTCGACGCGCCTGGCCCGCGGGCGCCACACGTCGTTGCGGGACACAAGCGGCCGAGGAAAGCGCCATGGCCTGCGAGCGCCGGCGTGTCGCCGGATCGTCCGCGGCGCGGACCCTTCCTCGCGCTGCCCGCCTCGGTAGGCGCTCCTTGCGGAGCCTTGGCCGCCCGCGGCGCGGGACGGACCTACGGTCTTTGGCAAGCCAAAGCGCGCGTGATTTTGAAAAATGGACCTCATGGACGAAATGGACGAAACGGACGGAACAGACTCTATGGACGACGGGAGCCTCTTCGTCCATTCGGTCCATGAGGTCCATCGGGTCCATGAAGTCCATGGGTCCCTTCGTTCACACTCCTTGCCTTAGTCCGTTTGTAGCGCTGGCTGTCTAGCCGGTAAATGGTCTGTCCAGCAGGCCTCGTGCGATTGCCGGCTGGACAGCCAGCGCTACGTTCACACTCCTGCCTTGATTCGAATCCCCGGGCTCATGGTGCTGCTCAGGGTGACGCTGCGAAGGTATTGCCCCTTGGCCGCCGCCGGGCGCGCCCTGACGATCGCGTCCAGGAGCGCCTTGGCGTTCTCGTGCAACTGCTGCTCGGAGAACGAGGACTTCCCCACCGTGTTGTGCACGATGCCAAAGCGGTCGACGCGATACTCGATCTTGCCGGCCTTCAGCTCCTTGACCGTCTGGGCGATGTTCATTGTCACCGTGCCGGCCTTGGGATTGGGCATCATGCCGCGCGGGCCGAGGATCTTGCCCAGTTTGCCGACGTCGCGCATCATGTCGGGCGTGGCCACCGCCGCGTCGAACTCCAGGAAGCCTTCCTGGACCCGCTGCACGAGGTCCGCGCCGCCGCACACGTCGGCGCCGGCGGCTTCGGCTTCGGCCAGCTTCTCGCCCTGCGCGAAGACGGCCACCCGCACCGTTTTGCCCGTGCCGTGGGGCAGGGTGAGCGAGCCGCGCACCTGCTGATCGGCCGCGCGCGGGTCGACGCCCAGGCGGATGTCCATGTCGACGCTTTCGTCGAACTTGGCGAACCGGACCTTCTTGAGCAACGCCACCGCGTCGGGCAGCTCGTATTGGCGATTGTGATCGACTGCCGCGCGCGCGGCTCGGATGTTCTTTCCCGCTTTCATCTACGTTCCTACCTCCTCGGTGCATACGGCCCGCCCCGCGGGCGGACCTCCCAGGGATGTGACGGAGGCCGCGAAGGGCCTCCTGTTTTGTTTCGCCGACCGGGCGGGCGCGCCCTCGGAGCGGAGAAGCCCGGCGCGCGAAGCCGATCCCGCGCCAGGCAAGGGGCGCGGCGGCGCGTTTCGCGCGGCGCTTCCCGCCGAGGGGACGCGCGTCGTTTAGCCTTCGACCACCAGTCCCATGCTGCGAGCGGTTCCCTTGATCATGCTGACGGCCGTCGCCATGGAGGCCGCCCCCAGATCGTTCATCTTGATCTTGGCGATCTCCTCGCATTGGGCCGTCGTGACTTTGCCCACCTTGTCCTTGTTCGGCACGCTGGAGCCTTTGGCCAGGCCGGCGGCTTTCTTCAGCAGAACGGCGGCCGGCGGGCTCTTCAGGATGAACGTGAACGAGCGGTCGGAGTAAATGGAGATGATGACGGGGATGATCATGCCCGGCTGGTCCTGCGTCTGCGCGTTGAACGACTTGCAGAACTCCATGATGTTGACGCCATGCTGGCCGAGGGCCGGACCGACGGGCGGCGCGGGGTTGGCCTGCCCCGCGGGGCACTGCAGTTTCACGGTCGCAATCAGTTTCTTCGCCATCGCTCAATCCTGTTCCAACTCGCCGGGCGCGGCCGGCCGGGGTCTTGTCGTTTCCTTCAAAAAACCATCGGACTGATTAGGACTTCTCGGTCTGATACGTCCTCTGCCGGTTTTCACACCGCCTCCACCTGCAGCACGTCCAGCTCCACCGCCGTCGGGCGGCCGAAGATCGACACCATGACCTTCAACTTGCTCTTTTCGGCGTCCACTGCGTCGACCTGGCCGATGAAGTTGGCAAACGGGCCTTCGATGACCTTGACCCGCTCGCCCTTATGGAATTTCATCTCCGCCTTCGGCTTCTCCATCTTGTCTTCGACGATGTTGAGGAGCCGGCTGACCTCGTCCGGGCTCAAGGGGCTGGGGTTGGCGCTGTCGCCGACGAACCCCGACACGCCCGAAATCTTCTTGACCAGGTCGAAGACCTCGTCCTTCTCGTCGATATCGACCAGAATGTAGCCCGGCATCAGGTTGCGCTCGACCGTGCGCTTCTTGCCGTTCTTGATTTCAATCAAATGCTCGACGGGGATGACCACCTCGTGGACCAGGTCGCGATAGCCCTCCATCGCCGCCCGGTGCTCGATGTTGGCTTTGACCTTCTTCTCAAACCCCGAGTACGTATGAACGGCGTACCAATTTCGGCCCATGAGTGTCCTCACCTCGCTTTCGCGAACCATCGCGCGCCCGGCAAGCGCGCCACGGCGTGTTTTTGTCCAGGGTTTACTGGCCCGCGGCCCCGCTGACGAACAACCACTGAGCGAATCTCGCCAGGACGGCGTCCACCGATCCGATGACGACGGCCAGGATCACGACGGTGATCAACACAATAATCGTATTGCCGATGACCTCGTCGCGCGACGGCCAGGCGACCTTGCGCATCTCGGTCTTGATTTCGCGATAGAAGACCTCGGCCTTGCCCCAGAGCTCCTTCACTTTGGCCCGATACACATAGCCCAGCGCCACCAGAACGACGAGCATACCCAAAAGAAACCAGTGCATGGCGAATTGTTTTCCAGTCCGAGGAAATCAGGGAGACCCATCGGCAACGCTTGGCAGACCAGGAGGGGCTTGAACCCCCAACCCCCGGTTTTGGAGACCGGTGCTCTACCAGTTGAGCTACTGGTCTGCGCGCGTCGCGTTCCCGGCGGCGCGGGCCGAAGCCTGTCGATCGCTGCGTTTGGCAGCTAGACACACTCCCCTTCGACTACATGATCGTGCAGACGGCAAATCCCCACTCGAGCAAACGCCGTGCCATGCCGCTCCCCGGCACTGGACGCGCCGGCGATTCTCGCGCGGAGAACAGTAACGCAGTCTTCGGCGGCCGTGTTCTCCGCGTTCAACCCTTTTCCCACAATCGGCCCACTGCGGCCCCTTCGGACGGGAAATCCCATCATCTCCGGTCGCAAGGAAAATGGCGTCCGACCGTTGATTTGCACCTAGTAAAGCGATATAGGATAGAGAGCCCCCCGTGGAGAATCAACACAAATCTCCACCCCCGGAAAGGCCGCATTTTTCACCCTTTGCCTTGCCGGTGCAACGCCTGCCGCTTTCCGCGTTCTCATACACGCAGACCCACCTTGGGCCCTTCGGCTGGCAAGTGGAGAAAGATACTGTTCTCCCGCTTTCCGTGTCAAGAGCGAATCCGCCTGGCAAACCCGTTGCGCGTCGCCCGCACGGGGCATAGCAACCCTTTTGAAATCAGGAATCGCCCTGCCAATGGGGGACACGAAGAGGTTTGCTTTGCGCCCGACGCGCCACGCCGGTTCTGCCGCGCCATCGGAAGCGGGGGGCTCCCCCTCAACGCCGGCTGCTTTTCCTTCTTGAGATTGAGGCGCGCCTGCGACAATTTGTCGCACAAAACCCGGTGGCGCGTTAGCCCCAATACTGCTTACTTAAGCACCTCGATGTGATAGTCCCGTTTCTCGCGCAACGCTGGATCAGAACCTTTTGCCCGAATCGGCCACTTGCTCATTTTCCTTTTGACTCCACGGAAGTTGCTCCGCCCGCGGCTCGAGGAGACGCTCTCCTGAAGGATCTGTCGAAGCACGGCTTCATGCAGGATCGGCCAGGCCTGAGGGGGGAAACGCGCCGAACACGGGCATCTTGCGCCGGATGACGCGGACCGCATGAACGAACGACAATCGTTCTGGGTCTTCCTCGGCGTTGAGGGCGGCCTCATGGATCAGTCCTCGCACGGCGAAATGCGCCAACAGGAAGCCGAAGAACTCCTGGCGGACCAAGTCCGGGCGCTTGCTGCGCAGGACAACGCGCGGCCCGCGCAAGTGGGTCTTGAACTCGTCCAGGGCGCTCTCAATCTCCCGCCGTTCGTGATACAAGGCCGCCAGTTCCGCCGCCGGCGCTTGC
>JAPLSS010000138.1 GCA_026398515.1 Candidatus Sumerlaeota bacterium
GGGCCGATAAAACGACTCGAGTATGGCCATCGTCCCCTTTTTCAGGTCCGTGACTCCATACCATGGCATGCAGGCTCCGAACTTGTAGAGTCCTTTAATTCTTTCTCTTTCCTTTAGCGACCAGATGACGCCGTCGCCCGAAGAGCATTCCACATACTGGCCGACATCCTCCGGCAGCGTAAAGGGATACGGGTATGAGGGCTGAGGGCCGAGCGCCTGCGGGTCCAGGCCTTCCTTCTGAATGGTTGCCACCAGTTCCGGCTCGTCCGCGACGAGGCCGACTGTCAGTGTGAGCGTTTCCGTTTGGTCCGTAACTTGAATTTCGAGAGTATTCTCACCGGCGTTCTTTTCGACGGACTTTGATTCCCAGCGGTGTTCCGGCAATTCCTGCGGCCATGTGTAGCCGTTTCGTTTGTCGCGCACCGTCCAGGCCGCCGTGTCGCTGTCCACGGATAGAACAATCGCCTTGTTTTCCAGACTGAAAGATTCCGCGCTCGCCTGATGGAGCCCGGCGCCAACAATTAAGAGCGCGGCCGTCGTAATGATTTTGCCCGCGTGTGTGCGAAGCATCTTGCATTCCTACAGGACAAGAGTTTTGCAAACAGCTAGAATTCCGACTTTCCCACAAACACGGGGTGTTTCAAACCACCACTCCACAAATTCCGTCGCCGCGGTCCCATACACCTATTGGGAAATCCTCAGCTCCGGTCTCGATGATCAACAACGGTAAATGATCGCGGACCCGACACAACTTTGCCGTCCTGCTCAAACGCCCTATCTCCAAAACTCACGATCACCCGCTGACCGGTGCTCCAATCGGTGTATTGCACCGATTTGTCGTCGGTAAGCCAGCCGTGTCCGGTCATCTCCGCAAAGCTCTCACCCCCAACGACTTCCACGACTTAGAAGTCCTCGAAACCCACATCTTGCGCTTTCAAGCCTTCTATGAGTAAATCGCCAAGCCCTTCAAGTGGAAATACACCCGCGAGAACCTCAACGCCCTCTTGCAGAAACTGGCCCAGAAAGAAAAACTCCGCCTGGCCGCCTAAAGACCTCAGAATACATGATCGAACTTTCCAACAGGAGTACTTAGCCTCCTCGGACCGAGTGGACTTACTTGCCGCCCGCCTTCACGAACCAGATCTTCGCGGTTGGATCGGTCTTGAAGAATTTCAACAGCATGTCCGCGACCTTCTTCCGAGCCACGTCGTTCGGGTGCGTGCCGTCGCCCAAGTACTCGTCCACCTTCCAGACCAGCCCATCGCTCTTGCGCGGCGTCAACCCGTCGGCCCACAGGTCCGGCCCCCATAACAA
The DNA here is from genome assembly GCA_026398515.1 of Candidatus Sumerlaeota bacterium. Lineage (GTDB taxonomy): Bacteria > Sumerlaeota > Sumerlaeia > JAPLSS01 > JAPLSS01 > JAPLSS01. The sequence goes on from JAPLSS010000138.1 coordinate 1,315, forward strand.
GACCGGCGCCTTGACCTCGCCCTTCGCCGGATCGAAGTTCAGCCCGGGAACGCCCTTGATCTGGTCCTGGATCACCCAGCGGTCCCCGAATCCGGTTTCATAGGAATACGGTTCGGGGTTGAGCTCCGACGAGGCATAGCCCGCATAAATGCGGTTCGAGAGATACGCGATGCGCAGGTTCGGATAGCGCTGCTTCGCCAACTGAAATATGGTCTCGATGTCCTGCTGGAGTTCCTGCGCATGCTTGGGAAACTCACCGATCCTGGCTGGCTCGATCCGCGCCTGCTTTAGCCACATGGCCTGGATCTGCTTCGTTGTCACCCCCGCCCCCTTAATGCGGTCCTCGGCGATGTCCCAGACCTTCTTGTTATGCGGCTGGCCTCCCCGCACCGTCCCCTTGGCCCAGACTTCGGAATCCTGACCGCCCTGCGCGACATCAACAAGAACCACCGCCGGCGCTTTGTCTGGATCGGCGTCGGCGATCTGCTTGAAGACCTTGAACTCCATCGTCGTGTTCGACATGCCGCAACCGAGCAGCACGATCTTGCCGTCGGGCGACGGCTTGCCGTCGGCGTCGAGCGGCTGGATTTCCTTCGCCGCCTTCATAGCCGCCTCCATCTGCTCCTTGGGCGGCTCGTTCTTGCCCTTGCCATAGAGGCCGCCGTCTTCGCCCTTGTAGGTCTCGGTCGTCATGTCCGACAGGGGAATGAAGCCCACGCTGGTTCCCGCGGGGTTCGGCGTCAGGTCCTCTTTGCTGACGTGGCCGGCTTTTGCGCCACCGGCTTTTGCGTCTCCGGCCTTTGCGCCGCCCTGCTGTTGCCGGCGCGCTTCCTTGGCCCGGTCCAGATATGCTTGATCCTCTGGAGAGAGTTTCTCCCCGGCCTTCTGTTTGTTGAAAAGTTGCTGGGCCTTCTGCATGTCGATTGGCTCCTTCGGCTCCTGGGCAAACCCCACGCCGCCAACCACCGAAAACGCCAGAACAAGCGCCAGCCACATTCCCCACAGATTGCGTTTCATACGAATGGCCACCTCCTTTATGGTGTGAGATACGGGAATCCTCCGACCAGGCGGAAATCCGTTGCTTCACATGTATCCTAATTGTTTCTGCATGTTTCCTGCAAGAAAAAATCGCATCCGTCTCTCGGAAAATTGCGCGGCCGCGCAGAGCGGCATCCGGCCTTCGCGCCCGCGCGCTTTCAAAAGACCCCTTCCGCAGACCCCTTCCGCAGTTTGGTCGACCTCGTCATGAGCCCAGAACCCTATCGCGCGGCTCGACGCGCTTTTGGGATCTTGTCTGCCCTGGCTGGCCGTGGCGCCCCTGTTTGGGCGATCGCCGAAGGCCAGACGGCATTGCCCGGCGCCACCGCGCGCGCGGATCGTCCGACTTCATACTCGTTCGACTGGTGCGAATTGAAGTTCATCGCCCCGATTTCCCCGCTCCCTCGGCGCCGCGGGCTTACCCCTACGGCATCTACGACCTGGGGCGAAACCGCTGGTTCGTCAACGTGGGAACGGACCACGACACCGGGGCGTTCGCGGCGGCCTCGATCCTCGGCTGGTGGCGCTACGAAGGACGGCGGCTGTATCCCCAAGCGTCGCAACTGCTGATCACGGTCGACGGAGGCGGCAGCAACGGCTACCGGCTGCGCCGCTGGAAACTGGAGTTGCAGAAGATGGCCGACGCGATGCGCTTGTCGATCCGCGTATGCCATTTTCCGCCGGGGACGAGCAAGTGTAATGAAGTGGAGCATCGGCTGTTTTCCTTCATCTCATCGAAGTGGCGCGAGGAGCTGTTGCGCGATTACGACACCGTCGTGCGTCTGATCGCGGGCGCCACGACGGCCAAGGGCTTGAAAGTCACCTGTCGGCTCGATCAGGGCGCAACCGTTCGACGGAGGAATACGGCGATTCTCGACGCGATGCTGGCGCCCTCCCCAACGCCCGCCCCCACCCAAGAGGATTCGGAGCTGCAATCGACGCCGAAAACGCCGAACCTGTGGCCCGTTCGGAGGGCCGCGCAGTTTTCCTATTCGTCAGTTAATGGCAAGGAGACGTTATCCGATGAAATGCGTTCTGTTCTATCTCGACACCCTTCGCCCGGATCACCTGGGGTGCTATGGGCACCCGTATCCCAGCTCGCCGCGGCTGGACCAGCTAGCTTCGGAGGGGGCGCTGTTCGAGCGTTGCACTGCCGCCGACGTGCCTACGGAGCAGGCGTTCACCGGATTTCTGACCGGCTGGGTCGGGACGCGCAACGGCGTCGTCAATTTCCACCAAAGCCACTCAGTCCTGCCGCCTCATCTGCCGTTTCTCATGGAGATCGCACGGTTCAAACACCATCACCGCACCGCGCTCATTGACCGAGCGCCGTGGGAAGAATCGACGCCATGGCTCCTGCGCGGCTGGGGCGACCTCATCCGTGTCGGCGGGATGGCGAAAGAGGTGGCGGACGAGGCGATCGAGTGGCTCAAGGTCCACCACAAGGAAGATTTCATCATTATGCCCCACATGTGGGACCCGCACGATCCCTACTCACAGGTTTCGGCCACGCATCTCGACAAGTTCAGTCCCGCGGACTACCGCTCCCGGGTTCCCGATCTGTGCGAACGCGACGCCAATCCGCACCTGCGGTACATCTACCGCGAGCACATGAAGAAGACTTTCCCCGACGATCCCGACTGCGCCGTCGAGAAGGCGATGGCGCACTACGATTCCTCCATTCGTTATACCGACGATCAGGTGGGCCGCATTCTCGACTGCCTGGACGAATTGGGCGTCGCGGAAGAAACGATGATCCTGGTCTTCAGTGACCACGGCGAAAGCTTCGCCACGCGCGGCTTCGTCGACCACTGGAATGCGTACTATCACATCGCCCACGTGCCGCTCCTGATGAAATACCCCGGCCGCATCCCCGCCGGTTTTTGCAGCCGCGCGTTGGTGCAACTGACCGACTGCCTGCCGACGGTCTTTTCGCTCGGCGGCATGGCGGTCCCGCGCGGACTTTCGGGCCAGGACCTGACGCTGATCCTGCGCGGCGAGAAGGACAAACTGCGCGACTTCGTCGTGACGACCACGGCCATGGGCGTGGCCCAGCGCATGATGCTCGACGACGACGGCTGGGCGTTGATGCATTGCATCGAACCCGGCTTCTGGGATCATGTTCCGCGGTGGGAATTGCACAACATCAACGAGGACCCGAACCAGGAGACCAATCTCCTCCGACAACATCCGGACCGCGTCCGCGACATGCAGCATCGGCTCTTCCTGTGGCTCGACCAAGCGCTCGGCGGCAAGCCCGATCCGCTGCGGCTGGCCGTGCGCCAGGGGTGCTTCGACTATGCGACCGACAAGGTTATCGGCGCCTTGCGCGACGCCCCCGAGATCTGCAAAGGCCGGTTCTTCGACAAGGCGCGCTTCGGCCAGCCGAGGGAACGCGCGTTCATCCGCTGGCCGATGGGGGAGAAGAACGGTTTTCCCCGCGCCTGCCCGCCGGTGGGGCGGACGTGACGGGCTCTCCTCGCGCGCTCGCCGGAAGTCTTGAGAATCGCTTTGATGCTACACATATTACTCCGAGCGCTTAATAGTTTACCCATGATGGTAACATGCTTCTATTCCGCTGCATAACGCATTGAATCCTCCTGGCGGCAGCGAGCGCGGCGCTGGCCGACCGCGTTGCTCTTGACGTCATTGTTCAGCCGTTCGTCCGGGTTCAACTCCGGACTGTAGGCGGGAAGGACGAACAACCGGATCGCTTCCGCGCGAGCCGACAGCCAGCGTTGCACGGCCGCCGCTCGATGGACCGGATGCCCGTCGACGATCAAGAACACTTTGCGTTCGACCGACTGGATCAGGCGCTGCAGAAAGGCGATAAACACCAACCCCGTGAAACGCCCCTGGAACACCATGAAGCGCAGGTCGCCGCGGTTGGCGATCGTCGAGATCATGTTGCAAGAGGCCCGTTGTCCCGTTCCTCGAATCACCGGGGTGTGGCCCTTGCGCCCATAGGTGGTTCCCGTTTGGTGATCCGAGCGCATCCCCATCTCGTCGCCCCAATGAATCTGGGCCTTCTGCGCCACGGCGTCCCGGCGGATGACGGGATAGTCGTCCTCCAGCCAGGCGGCCACGGCGCGCTGCGTCAGTCTGGAGTCCACGCTAACCGCACGCCGACGAGGTCGCTACGGGGCGTTGGGTCGAAGAGTGTGGGGCGCGGCGCTGACCAGCGGCCGGCTTTGGTTCCTGGGCGCGGCGCAGTTGGTCTTCCCCACGGCGTGTCTTGTGTTCTACACGGCGAAGGCGGAAACCCCGCTGTTCTATGGCGCCTGGCGGGCTTCGGCGTCTTGCGCACGCTCTTCTACGGGCTGGTCCTGGCAGCAGTGCAGGATATGACGCCGGCGCGCATTCGGTCCACGGCGATCGCAGTCCTGATTTTCGCCCAGGACTTTCTCGGCGTGGGGCCGGGACAGTGGATGGCTGGGAGGATTGGCGATCGGGCCGACCTGCCGGAGCCCCTGACGCACGGCCTCATTGTGGTGGCACTGGCGGCGTATCTGGCGGTCCCGTTGTTCGTGGCGGCGGCGTGGCGGCGGAACCGGGAAAGACAATAGCCGACAGCCAATGGATAGCATGGACCGAACGGACGAAATGGACGGCATGGACGGGATAGACGAAACGGACGGCGTGAACGAAATGGACGAAGCGAGCAACGAGTGAATGCGGGCGGTTCGGACCGATGATCGACCCTCACGCTTTTCGCCGACTCCCTCGATCACTC
>JAPLSS010000505.1 GCA_026398515.1 Candidatus Sumerlaeota bacterium
AAGGATATTCCCGTAGGAATCCTCTAAATGAAGAGACTTGGTTTCTGTAGTCAAATCGTTAGTCTTCTGTGCTGTGGACAAGAGGACCCGCCATTCCTCTGCGCGCGCGGAAGTCCTTGACACTACTTTTCCGCCGACCTGCCAGCTTCCATCCGGGCGTGCGGCGTTGGCGCTGGATATGGACTTCTCGCGGCCGTCGATGACCAGCGCTTTGCTAACACGCCTTGTTGTTGGCGTGTCTCTGCTTTCGAGCAAGAACGCCCGCCCGGATAGAGCAGACTCGATTCGATCCACACGAGCTTCACAAGGCTCCCGCCTAAGAAGGCGCAATGGCCCGACGACCAGAGGGGCCTCCTCGCCAGTGACTTGCGCTGCGCAAACGGCGAACCAGACCAAGCATGTCCGAGATAGACTCATCTCTCGCCTCCTGCCCATGGCACTCTCGTTTCGTGTTCGAATCAAGTAGGCCGTCCCCAGGTCGTAGCCGTATTGCGAGACTGGCGGCATCTTGTACGACCTGAAGGTCGCACTCCGAACCTCATTTTTGAAAGAGGGAGATTCCTCCCCGGCGGTCCCCCGGCGCCGTCACGTCTCCTTTTTGGCTTTGTCGACATCCGGGTTGCGCGGGGCGTCGTGAGCCGGAAGCCATCGGCGCAGGTCGGCTATCGTCGACGCGTATTGCGGCTGGGAGGCGAGGTTTGTCCATTCGCGCGGATCGGCGTCGTGGTCGTAGAGTTCCTCGCTGTCGTCCGCATAGCGGATGTATCGCCATCGTTCCGTGCGGACGGCGTGATTCCGGAACCCCGTCGTCGAGACCGCCGCGTGATCCCATTGCGCATCGGGGTCGGAGAGCAAGGGCGCAAGGCATGCGCCCTCCAGCCCCGGCGCTTCCGGCAAACCGCACATTTCGACGAGCGTCGGATAGAGATCCAACAGGCTGACTGGTCTAGCGCATCGCCGGCCTTCGCCGCCGCCGGGCGTCACGATCATCAGCGGCACATGCGTCGATTCCTCCCAGAGCTGGCCCTTGCCCCAGATGTTCTTCTCGCCCATCTGGAAGCCGTTGTCACCGCAGAGGACCACGACGGTGTCGTCGCGATTGGGGCCGCTCTCAAGCGCGTCGAGCACGCGACCCACGCAGTCATCCGCAAAGGCGCAGGCCGCCAGATACGCCGTGCAGGCTTCGGCCCGCTTCGCCAACAGCGCTTTGGAGCCGCGCGTTTCGTCCCGGCGCGCCGCGGCGGGAATGTCCTTGATGTCATCGGGCGCCAGCGGGGGCAGCGCCACGTCTCCCGAGGAGATTCGGTCGAAATACTCCTTGGGCACGTACCATGGCAGGTGGGGTTTGACGATGCCGACTGCCAGGAAGAAGGGCGCGTCGCGGCGTTTCCCCAGCTCATCCGAAGCCCATCCGGCCAATTGCCAGTCGCTCATCTGCTCGCGCGTGTCGGGGAACGGCCCCCAGTCGATTTTCCCGGAGTTGTTGAGCGGGAGTTGTTCCTTCGGAGGAGAGGCCCGGTCGGGCAGATCGAACGACTCGTCCCAGGCGCATCGTCCGGTCGAATGGCCGGGGACCTTGCCTGCCCCGAGGACCACGTAACCGTTGTTCTTGAAATGCTGAGGCAAGAGGACCACGCGCTTCGCCAGATGGTCCGGCGGAGAGGGCGCCTGCGCATTGTCATAGATGCCCGTGGTCGAGGGCCGCAGCCCGGTCAGCAGGGCGGTGCGCGAGGGGTTGCACACGGGCGCGGCGCAATGGGCGTTGGCGAAAAGCGTCCCGCGAGCGGCCAGGCGGTCGGTGTTGGGCGTCTTGGCGCCGGGAAGCGCGCCGAGGCAGCCGACCCATGAATTCAGATCATCCACGATAATGAGAAGGACGTTCGGCCGTTCCGTCTTTGCCGCCCGCGCGGCATTCCCCAGGAGCAAGGCGCCGGCCCCCGCCAGGGAGCGCGCAAGCCATTCCCGTCGATTCATCGAACAGCCTCCAATCGCAGGCAATCCCATAGGATGGCCGCCCCGGGATATCCGATCCGGCGATCCAGCGGAGGCTTTGGCGCAGGCATTTCCAGCGTTAGCGTGTTCACCCCCGGTTTGAGCCTGGCGGCGGCGAACTCGATCTCCCGTTCCTGCGACAATCCGCGGACGCCGCTCCGGTGCGCGGCGCTGTCGTTCGCCAAGTCTCGGATTTCCGCCAGGGGTTCCTCGTTGAGCGAGACATTGAGCAGAGGGCCTCTGCTGCGGGTCAGGTTGCAGTGCGACCCCGCGAAGAGCAGCGTCAGCAGCGCCTTCCCCGTTCGCCCTCCCGGGTCCTCGAACTCAATGCGCCACACCGGCAGGCGCCACGAAAGATCGGGGTTCTGGGTGATGGCCATTTCGAATGGGAACTTGCGGTCGCCGTTGCGGCCGACGGTGAACGTCACGCCGTCCGGCGCCGCGGCCGCAATCTTATCCCACAGGCCCCATTGGCGGTAGTTCTCCGCGAAACCGAATTCGGCGGCGGAGCGGTCCGGCGCGCCGATTTGCCAGAGCCGTTGCCGGTCGTGCGGGAGGCTCCAGACCAGACCGCCAAGATCCACCGGCCGGCCGGCTTCGACCCGCACGCTGCGCTTCACGAACTGTCCGGGGACGCCGTTCGTCCAGGCGTAGAAATCGTAGAGGCCGGGCCGCGCCTTCTCGATGGCGAAGCGGCCCTGCGCGTCGGTGCGGGAGTAGAAGCGATAGCCCTGCCATTGCTGCTGCCAGCACAAACTCGTCGGGTTCTCCTCGTGTTCCGCGAGAATCACGCGCGCGCCTTGAGCCGGAGAGCCGTCGTCGAACGCCAACCGTCCCGTCGCGGCGCCCCGGTTGAGTTGGAATCGCGCGTCGTCGAGCCACGGGTAGGGCCAGGCGGCCGCTTCCCGTTCCGCGCGCCGTTTGGCGTCCTCCCATAGCGCGGCGCGGTCCTCGCCCGCGTTGACGTAGATGAACCATGTCGCCGACGTCTTGGACCAGGCGCCCTGGCGGGGGTCGGTTACGATTTGCCCCGCGCCGTAATGAGCGGCGACGAAATGGCGCAGCAGGACGGGCGTGGTTTCCGACTGCTGCACCGTCAGTTCCTGATGCTCGGGGCCGCCATTGAGGTGCTCGTGGCTGGGCATGACAATCCAGAGGCCGATGCCCTCGCCCATCACGCCGTGGACTCGATGCGTCTCGTCCATCGTGGCGGAGTAGAAATACTTGGAGTAGACGCGACCGTCCGGCAGCCGGTACGTCGCATCCATCACCTTCTCGCCGCTCTTCAGCATGTCCGGCGTGGGCAAGAGGCGAATCCTTTCATCGTCAACGGCCGCCCAGGTGAAGAGGGCCGGATCGACGCGCAAGGTGAAATTGAACTGCCCCAGGGTTTGGACACCCGGATGTTTGGCGGGGTCGTAGGAGACCGCCATGTAGTTGTGAAACCCCGGCTCGTCGGCCCGGAGAACATAGTGGCTCTCCAGATCGAACGGAAACTGGGGCGCCGTGCTGACGAACGCGATCTCCGCCAGGCCCGGCTCGTGACGGCACAGTCGGTATGCGAATTCCGGACTGCCTTTCGTCGCGACCTCGCTGGCCAACTGAATGTAGCCGTAGCAGCCATCGCTGATCAATTCGCGCCCGCGCCAGGCCAGGCGGGTGAGCCGGCCTCCCCGCTTCTGGAAAACGAGCCTCAGATCGCGGTTGGACAGGGCGACCGTCTCGGCCGTTTCGGCAAGATCCACGCGGCCGGCCTCCGGAAGGTCCGAGGGGTTGGCGGCCGTATCGGAGGCGCCGTTGCGCGCCGTGGAGGAGGCCAGCGCCGCGCCGGCGATCCCCGCCCCCGCCTTTCCGAGAAATCCGCGTCTGGTCAACATTGAGCAAATCCTGTCGTCCGTGTGGGGCCCGGGCGCCACACCGCTGTTCAGCGATCGGGCTTCGTCGGCTGATCAAACGACTTATGTCGCATCACGAAAACAACCAAGAATACTCTGCCTGATGACGCCAAAGCGTAGCGAAGCGGCGTGGAAGATGCAAGGATAGGCGTAGCGCCCTCGGACGCTGCGGCTCCGCGCTTCGCGCACAGCCGCCCCGCCGCCTGCGCCAACTGCTCTTCCAACGCGCACTTGAAGTCCATGCGATTGTCCTCGTTCCGTGCATTTCCTGCTCTCGCGCGCAAGAAGGCGTATGTCAGCCGCCATCTCTTTCCAGAGATTCGTACAAGAGAAAAACGAGCGCCATCAGAGATCTCTTGACGGATATGGGCATATTGGGGCTAAATAGGTTGAACATACCCGCTCGCTCCGGCAAGGCGTTCCGCCCCGGTATCGCTCACTGGGCCGTTCTGAGCGGCGCCGCGCTCATCGCGCTTTTCGCCATTGGCCTTCCCCCCGTGAACACGGAGCGCATCTCTCATGCCTGCCAACCCACGCCCGTTCCGCCCTACATAGTGAAAAACGGAGGGAATGTCGACGGCATGACGTTCTACGCCCCCTATGATCCAACCAAGGGCACGGTCGGAGCCTATCGCTCGGCGCTGGGCATTGGCGCCACGGGCGCCGTCGATGAGGACGTGTATCACTACCTCGACGGGGGACAATGGGTGGTCGCCGACCCCAACCCGACGGACGACGTGACGCAGGAATGGACGACAGACGGCGATTCGGTCGCCGCCCCCAGCTCCTTCTCCGCCAGCTCCAAATGGGATGATGCGGCGGTCATCCCCCCTGGAGAGGGTGGAAACCGCAAGGATGGCCCCTTATCCAAGAGCGTCACCATCCTGGCGGTCCAAGGGCTAATCACCGGCCCCAGCCATCAGTGGGTCAACAGCGCCCCCTACCGGCTTGACCATCAAGGCTTGACTTCTGGGGCGCCTGGATCGTACCCAATCTCTTTTCAAGGAAGCCTGCTGCCCCAGCACGATCGCCTGCGGCCTTTCTGGGAAATCACCGGCGGGGGCGGCTCCTTTCAATCCGAAACGGTCTACAGTTTGTCGCCCACCCACGTCCCGCCGGGCGCCGCCGCGCAAGGCGCCACGGCGACCATGCACGTCCAATTCAAGAACGAATCCAACCAGTGGGAAGACACAGGCATCAGCCATGATGTGGAGTTTGATATATTCGCCTGGCACTTTCAACGAGACATGGTGAATGAGTCGCAGTTGGAGCAGAACGTTTTTCCGGAGGCAAACTGCGGCTTTGCTGCGCACCACGGGTATGACGGTTCTACTGATCGAGAGGTCGCGTCCCCATATGGAGGGTCACCCGAACCCGTGTACAACAAGAATGATTCGAATATGGACGAGGCGTCTGAAGTGGGGGCGCTTGTTGCAGAATATGCCAGCATCGGGAGAGTAGTGATTTATACCGGCTTTAGTCACATCGAGATCCTTACCGGCGATTCCGGTCTGACTTGGGGATGCAACACACCTGCAGATCCTATTTCGGGGCACTGGTCGGCGTCCAGCATAGGGCTCTATTTCCAAACGCATGGACCGGATGGCGACGGCATGCTCACCAAGATAGAGATATACGTTCCCTAGAGGAGGGGTGCTCGATGAAGACACATCTCTGTGCTTGCCTAGTCCTGTTTCTAGGGCAAGGTCTGTTCGACGGGGCATGTGGCGAGGAAGTCATCCATCTATCCTCAAGGCACGATCTTGCGGACAGATTCCTTGTGGTGGAGAGCGCTCCGGATCCGACGGGACGCGTCGAGTATTTCCGAGGGAAGATGAAAGGCGCTGTAGCGATCTCTTCGCCGTGGAAGCTGGATATGGACACTCTCTCCGTCCAACCGCTTCTGGCGCCCAATCAGACCTTTCCGGATCGAGGCAAGTTGCCGCAATGGATGGAACTGAAGGTGAGCCCCGCGGGCGGCAAGGTCGTGCTGACGCGCACGGCCATGCGCGAGGGCGGCGAGATCGGCGACATCTACTTGGTCGACGTCGCGTCCGGTCGCGCCGAGGAGCTTCTCGCCGATGGGCAACAGAATTACGCGCTGAGTTTTTCGCCCGACGGGCGACTCCTGGCGTACTACTCTTCCGGCCCCGAGAGCAAATACGGCCATGGCCAACCGGTCAGCCATAGCGCCGCGCGGCTGATGCGGGTGGACACGAGGGAGGTCACGGAGGTCCGCCGCGCCTTTGTCGATTCGGTTCAGCATGGCGGCTGGGAATTCCCGCCACCCCAGTGGCTGGACGACCGCAAGGTCGTGTACTGCACGTTCTCCTCGGACAAAGACGAAATCGCTCGCGAGGCGAAGGAGTTCCAGAAATCCCTGCCGGGAAAGAACTGCCCGGTGGCCACGCTGTTCGACGTCGCCACGAGTCAGAGCAAGAGCATCTTCGTGCCCGACGGCACGCCGAAGTCCGTCCTGGCTCCCACGGCGTTCATCGACGCGAAGCGCAAGACCGTCTATCTCTCCAGCAATCATTACCTGGTCCTGAAGACCGATTTCGAGTTCTCGACGCCGACCGTCGTCGTGAAGAGCGAAAAGCCGATGGGGGTCCATGTCCGCGGCATCAAAGAAAACGGCGAGCTCGATTACGCTGTCTGGGAAATCAAGGAAACCAAGCCCGAGGACTACCCGGACATCCTCTTCGGACCTCCCGGCGCCCCAAGGCCGACACCCGCGCGGTGACGAACTCCACTTCCCTGAAGCGCGAGCCATGCGAAACCGAATCCTCCCTTGGCTGCTCCTTGTCATATCGCCTCTGGCTGCTCGGGCGGCCGGGATGGATGGGCGAATGACTCCATCGTGGTCAACGCGCCCGGCGTCTATTCTCCCGTCCACGTGTGGGAGGACAATGGGCAGCTGCCGAGCGGGCATGGCGGCAGCCGAAAGGACGGCGCGCTGGGCAAGGGCGTGAACATCCTCGTGGTCCAAGGCCTGATCACTTCGCCGACCCACCAATGGATCAACAGCGCTCCACTTCGATACGGAGATCAGGGCCTGATCGCTGGCGCGCCTGGATGGTATTCGATCTCCTTTCAAGGCACGCTTCTTCCTGTTCATGAGCGGCTGCGGCGCTATTGGGAAATCCCAGATGAGGCAGGCGGGATGTTCTATCTTCAATCAATTCACGACGCCTCTCCCAGTTACATCCCTCCTGACGCGCCCGTGACAGGCGCAAACGTCGTTATGCATGTGGAGTTCAGGAACGACTCCAACGAGTGGGAGGACACTGGGATAAGCGATGATGCGCAGTTTGACATTTTCGACTGGCATTTTAAGCGAGATATAGCAAACGAAACGGAATTGGAACAGAGTCGCCCCCTGGCGAACTGCGGTTACGCAGCTCATCATGGTTACAACGGCACCGAGTCAGACGCAAGAGAATCACCGTATGGCGGATGGCCTATATACATCTATGATGTTGAGGATGAGTCGATGGATGAGTTGTCCGAGGTCGCGGGTCTCGTGGCCCAATATGCGGCTATCGGCAGAGCGGTGAAATATGGAGGGGAGGTGGACCACATAGAACTCCTCACTGGGAATTCTGGCTTAACATGGTCAGCCAACACACCGGCTGATCCAGGCCAGGGCCATTGGTCGGGATCAAGCATAGGACTTTATCTCCAGGTACATGGACCCGGAGGCGCGGGAAATTGCTGGTGGATCGATATAATTGAGCCATAAGAAGGAGGTTCTTTGATGAAACAGTCTCTTTTCGTTTGGTTTGCCATCCTCTTCTCTAACTTGCTGAGTGATCCATCATATGCCCAGGAAGCCATTCGTCTCACTTCAAAGGAAGATTTAAAGAAGAATTTCAATGTTATCGCCCTCGTTGAGGATCCAATAACCCACATGGCGTGCTTTAGCGGCGAGTTTAGTGGGTCAAAGACTCTAATGTGGAAGATGGACCCTGACAAGCTAACCGTCGAACCGCTTCTGGCGCCGAACCAGACTTTTCCTGATCGGGGTGAATTCGAGCAATGGATGGAGCTTCAGGCGAGCCCGATGGGCGGCAACGCAGCTCTGACCCGCACTGCGATGGTAAAAGGCGGAGAGATTGGGGATATCTACCTGGTCGACATCGCGTCCGGTCGCGCCGAGGAACTCCTGGTCGATGGGCAGCAGAACTATGGCCTCGGTTTCTCCCCTGATGGGCGGTTCCTGGCATATTACTCCTCCGGCATCGAGAACAAGTATGGCCACGGCCAACCGGTCAGCCATAGCGCCGCCCGGCTCATCAACGTTGACACGAAACAAGTCTCGGAGATTCGCGCCGCCTTCGTCGACACGGCTCAGCATGGCGGCTGGACATTCCCGCCTCCCCAGTGGCTGGACGGCGAGAAGGTCCTGTTTTGTACCCTGTCCTCGAACAAAGAGGAAATCGCAGCCCACGCGAAGGAGTTCCAGGAGTCCCTTCCCGGAAAGAACTGCCCGGTGGCGACACTGTTCGACGTCGCCACCAGTCAAACGAAGAGCATCTTCGTTCCCGATGGCACGCCGAAGTCCGTGCTCGCTCCAACGGCCTTCGTGGACGCCAAGAGAAAGGTCATCTACCTGTTCAGCAATCAGTATCTCGTGCTGAAGACCGATTTCGAGTTCTCGACGCCGGCCGTCGTCGTGAAGAGCGAAAAGCCGATGGGGGTCCATGTCCGCGGCATCAAAGAAGATGGCGAGCTCGATTACGAGGTATGGGAAACCAAGGAAACCAAACCTGAGGACTACCCGGCCATTCTCTTCGGACCCGCGGGGGCCGGCAAACCCACGCCCAAGCAATGACGGCGCCCTGAGTAGGTCGCCTCGATCTTCTTCGCCCTCCGGCGAAGTTTCCTTGCGCCTGGCGGGCGGGTTGGTTATTTCCGTCGCATGTTCTCCATGACGAATCGCGTGAAGAGAGCGTCGCGCGGAGCGGCGTTGACGGCGGCGTGGGTCTGGCTGGCCGTGTCCGTCCATGCGGCGACCGTCGAGCCGCCGGCCGCGCCGGCGCGGCGGTTGGCGAGCCCGCCGAATCTCGATGGCGTCATCGAACCCACGGCCTGGGGCGCCACGCCGACGTTTTCGTTCCTGAGCGACCTGTATCGGCCGCTTCCGGCGCAGCATCGCACCCAATTATGGCTCGCGTATGACGACGCGAATTTGTGGCTGGCCTGGTCGTGCGACGAACCGGGACTGAACCTCGAGCCGCTGACCAAGGAGAAAGATTCGCCGGCGATTCTGGCCGAGTCCTGCGTCGAGGCGCGGCTGCTGCTGCCCGCGTCCGGCAAGGAGGCCGCCCAGACCGCCCTGTTCGCCGTCAACCCGCACAACGCCCGCTACGACAGCCTTGAGAACAACCCGGAGTGGAACGTCGATTGGGCGTCCGCCGCCGCGGCGGGCAAAGACGCGTGGTCCGTGGAGATGAAGATCCCGTTCGCCTCGCTCAAGGCGGCGAAGCCGGAAGAGCGCAAGGACCTGCGCGCCGCCTTCATCCGGCGCGTGCGCGGCGGGCGGTTTGAAACCGAAGGCTGGCCCATCCAGGCGTTCGACGCTGAAGACCAACCCTTGGCCGCTCTGGCTTTTCCCGAGAAGCTCTCGATCCCGATCGCGGAGCCGGCGCGCCGGTTCTGGTCGACGTGGCCGGCGCGTTTCGCCGAGGCCCAGACGTCCTCGACTCTCTGCCAACAGGCCCTCAGCGCCGAAGACTGTCCGCACACCAAGCGCATGCTCGACTTGGCGCTGGAGCGCGCGGCGACGGTGGACGCCTCATGGGGGCTGAGCGACGGGGCGCACGAAGCGGCCTTGCGCGCGATCCTCACCGACCTGGAGGAGCGCATCCAGGTCTGGCTGGCCGACCTGCGCCAGGCCGCCGCGACGCCCAGCGTGCCGGACCGCATCCTGCCGCTGGAGCTGCCGGCGCCGAGCGGCCTGGGCCAGGCCCGCTCCGTGCTGCTGTTGTGCGGCCAGACGCGCCCGCAGGAGCCGACGCCTCTGGTTGTCAATTTGCATCCGAGCGAGGAAAACTACGAAGCGTACAGCGAACGCTTCATGAAATGGCGCGACTACGGAGGGCAGCCGTTTCTGCTGCTGGCGCCGGAGGGCGGCGGGGCGCAAACGCGCCACGATTACGACGGCGAGCAGGAGGCGCTCGACGCCATCGACGCCGTGCGGGCGCTCTTCCCGGTGGACGACGACCGCGTCTACCTGCTCGGCTATTCGATGGGCGGCGCGGCGGTCGAGCGCCTGGCCACGCGCATGCCGGGGCGGTTCGCGGCGGCGGCCGCCATCGCCGCCGGCGGGCCGGTGGATTTCATTGAAAACCTGGGCCACTTGCCGGTCTTTCTGTACCACGGCGCGGAGGACGCGACGACGCCGGTCAGCGCCAGCCGCGATTGGGACCGCCGCCGCGCGGAGGTCAAGGCGCCGGGCGATCTGACGGTCTATGAAAAGGCGGGCCATGACATCCTCGATCAAGTGGTCAATTCGCCATTGTGGGAGAAACTGTTCGCCGTGCGCCGCCAGGCCCAGCCGGACCAGGTTCATTTTCGCGTCCCGTCGCTGCGCTACAACAAGGCGTACTGGGTGCGCGTCGACCGGCTGACGGAGTATCCGCCGGACGCCGTAGTGGATTTCCGCCTCGCGTCGCGGACCCGGATCGAGGGGACGACGAAAGGGGTCGGAGCGGTGGCCATCGAACTGGCGCCGTCGAAGGTCTCGCCCGACCAGAACCTGGCGCTCGTCGTCAACGGCGTGACCTACTACGAAGGCCCCTACCGGCCCGAGATCCTGGCGGAATTGGCGCCGCCGCCGCCGGGCGCCCTGCGCAAAACCCCGGCGCTGGGCGGGCCGCTCGACGAGGCGTATCGCGGCCCGGCGCTCTACATCTGGGGCACGCAGGACAGCGACAAATGGACCGAGGCGTTGCGCGCCGCCGCCCAGAGCGCCGCCCGCCGTCCCGGTTTCCGCCCCGAACGCCCGACGGCGGCCGACACCTCGGTGACGCGCGAGCGACTCGGCTCGGCCAACCTGTTCCTGTTCGGCGGGCCGGAGCAGAACCGCGTCGTCGCGGACCTCAAGGAGCGGCTTCCGGTTTCCCTGGGATCGAAGGGCGCGCAGGTGGGCGGCCAAACGTTCGCGCAGCCGGACCAGATCGCGCAGTTCCTCTGGCCGAGCCCCTACGGCGAGGGGCGCTACGTCGTCTTGCATTGGGCGCGATCGCCGGAAGCGATGCGCTCGGCGCCGTGGTTCCTCGATCCGTTCCGTTTTCATTTGCTCCCCGATGGGGTGATCGACACAATCGCGATGACTTCAGGCGGGCTGATGATCCGCAAACGCGCCTTCGATTGGTGGTTCGGGGAGGATTGGACGACGGTGAAGGTGGTGGCGGGCCAGGCGGAGTAGAACCCTTGAAGAAGGCCGCTTTCGTTGACGCGGTTGCGCCGGCGGAGGTAGGATTTGTTTAGTCGAAGTGGGCCTCGTCAGGCAGGCGTCCCGAGAGGCCCTCGGGGGGGAGACGTCGCTATGGAGAATCAATACGTCGAGCAACGAGACGGGGGCTACTGGGTCGCCGGCAGCCGTGTGTCTCTCGATTCAATCGTGTGCGCCTTCCTCGAAGGCCAGACGGCGGAGAGCATTGCCCAGTGTTTTCCCATGCTTTCCCTGGAGCAGGTGTACGGGGCTGTTGCGTTTTACCTGGCCAACCAAGGGGCGATTGACGCTTACCTGACGCAGGCCAGGGCCGACTACGAGGCCAGGCGCCGAGCGGCGCGGAATGCCGACCCGGCGTTCTATCAGAAACTCGCGGCGGCGCGCCGGCAGATGCAGGCGACTTAGCCATGAGAGTGCGCTTCCAGGCGGACGCCGACCTGAACCTGATTATCGTTCTGGCGGCAGTTCGCCGCGAGCCCGCTATCGATTTCCAGACAGCGCTGGCGGCGGGGTTGGTGGGCCGTCCCGATCTCGAAGTGTTGGCGGCGGCCGCCGGAGAGGGACGCGCTTTGGTCACTCATGACCACAAAACCATGCCAGACCACTTTGCCGAGTTCATTGCGAAGGAGAACAGTCCCGGCCTGCTCGTGGTTCCGCAACACCTGCCGGTTTCCGTTGCGGTCGAGGATCTGTTGGGGATTTGGGGCGCTACGGAGGCGGAGGAGTGGGTCAACCGCATTTGCTACCTGCCTCTGTGATGGGTTGACTTGGCGATATTGTCAAATGCGGTGGACGGACGGCGGGTCGGGCGACGCTCTTCCCGCGGCTCGAGTAGGACTTCCGGTGTGGATTGGAAGCGGTTTCGAGAGACCGAGCCCCAGCAGAAAGCGGCTGAAACATGGCGATTCTTCCCGTGGCGTTTTGCCCCCGGATGGGCGAGCCGGTGGTGATCGATGGGCGGCTGGAGGAAGACCTCTGGAAAACCGCGCCGGCCATCCCGTTTTTCGTCCGGCCCCGGGTGCGCTGGATTCCCGAAGCCCAAACCCAGGTCTTCACCGCCTATGACGACGAAGCGCTGGCGGTGGCGTTCCGCTGCTTCGACGACGCGCCGGAGCGAATCGAGGCCGCCGCTGGGCCGCCGCGGAAAGGCCGGCGCTTCTTCGACGATCACGTCGGGGTCCGCCTGTGGACTGACGGCAACGAAAACCAGTCCAGCGGCGCGCGCCATTTCGTGCTGACGGCCGCCGGGCGCTTGTATGAAGAGGCGGGACTGGACTCCGGGCGCTTCGAGGAGGTTTCCTTTTCGCCTTGCGCCGCGGGGATTGGCGCCGGGGAATGGACCGTCGAGGCGCGGCTGCCCTTCGAGAGATTGCGCATTCGTTCGCCCAAGCCGGGCGACCGCTGGGGCTTTGCGGCCTATCGGCGGCGCGTCGGCTCGCGGTTCGAAGGCAGCGGCTGGATCGAAGTCGGCCGCGGACCCTACGGCGAGCTCCTGCCCGGCTGGCTGTTGTTTGAATCGGTGGAGGAAACCGAGGGGCGGCGCACGAAGGCCGTCGAGCCGTACTTGCGCCGTTTTGTCGACCTGCTGGAGACCCGCGCGCGGCAGGCCGAAGAGGCGGAAGCCAAACTGCCGGCGGGCCGCTGCCCGGTCACGCGCTACCGCGTCGGGCTGATGATCCGCTCGCTGTCGTCGATCAAGAACGACATGATGCACGCGTATCATCCCGACGCGCTGCGCCACTACGCGCAGATCCTCCAGTTCAACTTCGGGCGCCTGGACGAGCTGATCGAGACGCTCCGGCAGGGCGAAGACCCCTATTCCTCGGCCGACGGCTATGTGTTTCTGGGCACGAAGCTGGAGACTGACCAAGCCAACCACGCCTTCGCCGTGCTGTTGGGGCGAGCCTACGATTCCAGCGATCCGCATCCGCTGTTCGTGTGCCTGCACGGGATGACGGACGACTGGATCGCCGATTCCCGGGCGCACATGGCGCTGGCCTGGCCGCCGGAGTTGGATTTCGTGATGGTCTTCCCCAGCGGCGTGGGGCTGAACCGGCGCTACCGTCTGGCGGCGGAGGACGAGGTGTTCGCCGTTATCCGCGAAGCGCGCCGGCGCTTCAGCATCGATCCCCGGCGAACCGTGCTCGTTGGCTTCGGCGCCGGCGGCGCCGCCGCCGTCCGGCTGGCCTCCCGGTGTCCGGGCGAGTTTTCGGCGGTGGCCGCCCTCGGCGCCGTCCCCTCGCTGGACCATCCTCTGGCGTGCCCCCTGTTCTATTGGACGGGCCGGGAGCGCGGATGGAGCGGGCCGCTGGAAACGATGGAGGACGTCACACGCATCGCCGGCGCCGAGGTCGCGCCGGAGGGCGAAAGCGCCGCGCTGACGCCCAAGATCGTTCAGACGCTGGCGGGGCTTTCCGTGGATTCGATGTGGAGGATCGACATCCGGGCCGCCGGCCCGCGCTATGGCCGCTGCCAGTGGGCGCGCATCGACCGCTGGGTGGACTATTCGCGGCCCGCGCGCCTTCGCCTGGAGACGGACGAGGACGGACGGATCACGGCGGAGGCGGACAACGTCGGCGCGTTCAGCCTTCTTCCCGAAGAGGGCCCGTTCGTCGCGGGCCAAGGCCTGTCCGTGCTGGTCGACGGGCGCGTGGCCGCCGCCGGCCAAGACGGCGCCGGCGCCCTGACCGTCGACCTGACGCCCCCGCCGCAAGGCCCGTTGGTGAAGCATCGGGGTTTGAGTGTCGGATCGAAGGGATCATAACCCGTAGCCACAACGATTGTTCCCACTTCCACCTCGAATTCCATTCCTACCTCTTCAAACTGGACCGCCCCTTCC
>JAPLSS010000024.1 GCA_026398515.1 Candidatus Sumerlaeota bacterium
TTGACCGTCAGAGCGGTATCTCCGACACCCGCACGTTTTTTGACGATGGTAAGGCGTTTGGGGAGGGTCATGCCCTTGACTCCTTCCGCACATCACCAGGCCCAATGCGGTACTGTTCCACGCGAGTCACCGGTTGCCAGCCAAGGCGGGCTGGATTCTGCACCATATTCAATTCCGGCCCTGGCGAAACAAGAGTGGAGCAGTTGAAGACGGCGTAGAGCCAGAAATCGCTGCGGAGCCGCTCGGCGGCGCGGAACTCGTTGGCCGACAGGAAGACCTCGCCCACGCCGGCTCGGCCCTTGACCTCGATGAAGCGGACCTCGGTGAACGTCCTGGGGTCCTCGGGATGGGGCTTGCGCGAGATCAGATCGAAGCCGCGGTTCTGCGCCTCGACGCTCTCGACATGGCGGCCATCCGCTTCTTCGTGGGCGATGGCCGCCTGGATGGCGATCCGCTCGATCTCCACGTCGCGAACCATCGGCGCCAGGGCGGGCGAACGCCGTTCGGGATGGGGCAGGACCCAGGCGCGCCCGAGATGCGCGATGTCGCCGATGGCGCCGTGGCGCTCGGCCTCCAACTCGCGGCGACGCGATTCGAGCCGGTTGTTGAGGTCGTCGAGATGCTGGTCTGTCTGGGCGATCAGGCCATCCAGGCCGGGGACCACGCGTCCTTCGATCTGGCGGTTGTGGTATTCCGCGAGCTGGAGCTGCTGGCGGTCGATGAGCGTGTTCAGGCTGATCTCCACGTGGCGGGCCACCCGCTCGACCTGGGCCGAGCGCCCGGCCACGGTTTCGGCCAGCCACGGCGCCAGGGTCCGCTCGTAGAGGAACTGCTCGGCCAGGGCGTGGTCGGCGTCGGCGGTCGCGGCGTCGGGCGGGGCGGTTCCCGCCGGCGCGGGAACAATATCGAGGAAGACGGTGGGCTGGCGGACCGCCATCTCGCCCGCGGAGGACGTTTCGACGACGAAGAGCCGCCGATGCAGGGTGTTGGCGCGCCCGTCCTTGATGGAGGCGGCAAACACGTCGAGCCGGCTGGGCGTTTCGCGGTGCAGGTCGAAGAAGACGGCCCCGCGGCGCAGATGGTCCTGGGCGCGCTCCGACACGTCCTCGCGCACGACTTCGAACAGCGGATGGCCGGGCGTGACCCATTCGAGCGTCGGATCGTCCTTGAGCAGGGCCTTGTCGAAAATGATCTTGCCATAATCGCGCCCCAGGCGGCCGAAACGCGGCTCCAGCGCGTCGCCGATGGGCAGGAGATTGCGCGGCAGGCGGCCGAGGCGATAAACGCGGCTGTCGCGGGCGATGGGCTTCGGCTGGAGGCTGGCCACCGGCGCGGCGTCGAGGAAGAACTGCTCGATGACCTCGGGAACGAGCCGGCGCTCGCGGGCTTCGACCGATTTGTCGACGATGAACGACAGGTTGAGGTCCTTCCGGGCCAGGCCTTCCAGGGCGGACTCGGTGATGGCGCGGAAGCGGTCGGGATTGACTTCGCGGACGATGCGGTCCTCGATGGCCGGCATGTCCATCCGCCGCGCGTAGAGGTCGCGGAAGAGCCGTTCCAGCATGTTCGACGGGAAGACCTCGCCGATCACGTCGAAGACCCGGTCGGTCCCCAGTTCGCTGCGAATTTCACGCAGGCGGTCCAGCAGTTTCTGCAGGACGCGGCCCTCGCGCGTGTTGACGGCTACGAAGTTGAAGACGACGCAGTCGCGCTCCTGGCCGTAGCGGTGGATACGCCCGATGCGCTGCTCCAGCCGGACGGGGTTCCAGGGGATGTCGTAGTTGACCATCAGCCAGCAGAACTGGAGGTTGATGCCTTCGCCCGCGGCTTCGGTGGCGACGAGGACCTGGGCTGACTCGCGGAATTCGCGCTCGGCGCAGAGCCGCGTGCCGGGCATGTCGCGGTCGCCGATCTTCATGCCGCCGTGGATCACGGTGACCGAGAGGCCCCATTCGCGCAGTTTGCCCAGCGGCCGGCCGTCCTTGCCGTCGCCGGCGAGGAAATCCAGCGAGTCCTTGTGTTCGGTAAAGACGAGCAGTTTGACGCGCGGATCGGAGAAGACGCCCTGCTCGGTGAGGATGATCTTAAGCCGCGCCAGTTTCGATTCGACTTCGCGGCTTTCGAGGACGCGGGCATGGTCGATGAGCGCGGATAACTGAGCGATCTCGGCGCGCAGGTCCGCCGGATTCACCGAGGCGACCACGTCCTCCAGTTCGGCGACGATTTCCTGCTGTTCTTCCTCGGTCAGGTCGTCGAAGTCGTCGGGCAGGCGGCGGGTGATCTGCTCTTTGCGATAGGCTTCGGGGTTTTCCAGGATGCGCTCGCGGCGGGCCATCATCCGCTCCAGGCTGCGGCGGACGGCATAGACGGTCGAGGCCATGCGGCGTTGGAGCATCGACATGGTGAAGCCTACGGCGCGCCCGCAGGCCGAATCGTCGGCGGAGGCGCGGATCGATTGCTCCTCCACGAAGCGGGTCAGTTCGTCGTAGAAGTCCAGTTCGGGGCCGTCGAACTCGAAGGCCGCGGTGCTCACGTCGCGCTTGGTGAAGAGCTTCTTCACTTCGCCCGTTTCGGGATCGGGGAAGGTGACGAGCGCCTCCTTGGTCCGCCGCAGGTAGAAGGGCGCTTCATTGCGCCGCATCGCTTCCTGGAGGCTCTGCACGTCGCCGTAGACATCTTTGTCCAGGAGCGACAGGAAGAGGCAGAAGTTCTCCGGGTCGCCCTTGTGGGGCGTTGCGGTCATGAGGAGATAGTGGTCGGTCATCGACGAGAGCGATTCGCCGAGCTTGTAGGCCAGCGTCTTGCGGTCGTCGGCGTAGGCGCTCATCTTGTGCGCTTCGTCGACGATGATCAGGTCCCAGCGCGAACGCAGAAGGCTGTCGCGGGCGTCCTCGATGCGCGAGACCCAGGAGATGGAGGTGACGACCTGGTCGCGCTCCTGCCAGGGGTTCTGGCCGTAGTTGGCGCGCAGCACGTCGCTGCGGATGACCTCGAAGTTCTCGCGGAACTTGTCCCTGATCTCGCGCTGCCACTGGAAGGTCAGATTGGGTGCATCTCCCGAAATCGGGAGAAGGCTGTTCGTCCATGAGTTCAGCCGCCTTCAGGCGGCTCCCCTTTGCCCCCGGCTTCAGCCGGGGGGACGGGGCCTGTTGTTGCCTGGTGCAGCCGGCTTTAGCCGGGCTTCTCGACTCGGCTTTAGCCCCTGCGAGAGAAGACCAAAATGGCTGAAGCCGGCCCGAGAAGCCGCGCTGAAGCGCGCTTTTCCACGACCTGGGGGCCGCCTTCCCCCCGGCTGAAGCCGCCCGTCGAGAGCCTCTGGGTCGAACGAGGGGCAAAGGGGAGCCTGCTGAAGCAGGCTAAGCCCTGGGGAACGGCAACTGTCCTCGGAGCATGAGCGCGACGCTTCAATCACCTTCAAAGCCGGGTTGACTAG
>JAPLSS010000905.1 GCA_026398515.1 Candidatus Sumerlaeota bacterium
AATGGGCCAAGGTCTCCGCGGAAAACGGCTGCCTCCACGTGGAGATCGCCGGCAACGATCCTTACCTCTTCGCGCCCCCGTTCCCCTTCGAGCAGGCCGAGACCAAGTTGCTTGTCATCCGCATGAAATGCTCGGCGGCGGGCAACGGCGAGATCTTCTGGCGGCCCGACGCGCCCAGCGCCGTTTTCTCCGCGGAATACCACACGACCTTTGGCGTGGCGGCCGGCGGCCAGATGGTCGAATACTCCGTGGCGCCGCCGTGGCAGGGCGCGGTGGCGCAGTTCCGCATCGACTTCCCCGGCGCCGACGCGGCCACGGCCGACGTGGAGTGGGTTCGGCTCCTCGATGTGCCCGGCCTGAACCAACCCGCCGACGCCGCGTTCTTCGAATTCGCCGGCGAGTCCGTGTATCATTGGACTCCGGTGGGCAGCCAACTCGAGGGGATCGACAAGGGCGTCCTGAAGTTTCGCATCGTCGCGCCGACGCCCACCGTCGGAATGCTGCGCGGCTACGGCCCGCGCCAGACCAGCGGCGCCGGGGCCGGGGTCGAGCGGCGTCATGTGAGCATCGACTCGCGGGCCAATCCCATCTTCTCCGTTCGGATGCGCGCGGGGAAGAGCCGCCTGGCGTCGCTCACCTGGAAATCGGATATCGATCCGAAAGGCCAGGCCGCCGCGCAGAACTTCTTCCTCGAACCCGACGACGACTTTCACACCTATAACATCGATCTCTCGGAATCGCCGGTGTGGAACGGCGTTCTGAGCTCCTTCGCGTTGATCGTGGAAGCCGAGCCTGGCGCCCCGGTCGAACTTCAGTGGATCGGTTTCGGCCCCAAGCCGCGCGGCGCCGCCGATCCCCGCATCGAATACTTCAACACCGAGTGGTCGGTGCAGTTCGTGAATGACCCCATCCCCCTCCGTTGCGGGCTGCGCAATGCCGGAGGCGAGGCATTCCGCAACCCCGGCTTGGCGTTGGTCGGCTGCGAGTCGTTGACGGTCGACCAGCCCGAAGCGGCGACGAAAGGCGAGATTCCGCCGGGCGAAACCAAGGAGATCGTCTGGACGGCCCGATGCAACAAGGAAACCGCTCAGGTCGTAACGGTCGTCTCCGATTCCAGCCAGTGGCCGCTGGCCGCGACCACGCCGGTCGTTGTCAGCCGCCCGTTCCCGGAATCCGCCGACCGACCGGCGAAGCCAACCGTCGCGAAGCGCGAAGACGGGTTGATTCTGGCGAACGACCAGGTCCGCCTTCGGTTCCCGGCGAACCCATTCGGCCTGGGCGTGGCCTCCTTCGACCGCTGGAGCGAGGCGGGAAGCGGATGGGAGCCCGTCGGCGTCGTCCCCTGGCTTGGCGCGCTGATCCTGGAGGACCAGAACGGGAATGGCGCAAACGCTCGCCGGCTGTTGTATGCGCAGAAGGCCGATGTCGCGGAGGCCAAAGACGGCGCCGCCCAGCTCAGGCTGGCCGCGGAAAGCGAGGGAATCAAAGACTCCTCGGTCGTGTTCACCCTGGCGCCCCAGAGCCATCGCATCGAGGTCGAATGGCAGCTGCGCGCCGCCCGGCCGCTTTCGATCCTTTCCTTCCGCGGGCCGAGCCTGCACATCGGCGAAGGCTCGTTCGGCGACAAGAAGGACGCGGCGCTCGTGCCCGGGCTGGAATGGCTGGTGGGCGACGAGCGTTCTTCGTCACAACTCGACGCCGTCGCGCCGGCCTCCGACCGCTGGGTCGCCGATCCCTACAAGATTGCGATTCCGCTGATGGCCGTCCAGAAGGGCGATCTGACGGCGGGCATCCTGTGGGACGCGCTCCAGAAGTGGGACGGCGAACACATGACGCCTTCCGCCAAGTTCTACTCGCCCGAATGGCGCGCCCATCGCGCGTCCCACGAGATGGGCCTGTTCCTGCCCTCGATTCCCGACTGGGTGAACGAAAACAAGGAAGTCGCTTTCCAGCCGTATCGCCTCGAGGAAGGCAAGACGCTGCGGCTGCGGCAAAGCCTGTTCGCGCTTCCTTCGGACGATGTTTTATCCGCCGTGCGCGAATGGATCGACCGATTTGGCCTGCCGGAATTGCCGAAGGCCGCCCGCAGCTACGAAGAGGCGATTCGGCTGTGCGACGGACGCTACGAGGAGATGTGGGATGCCGAGTCGAAGCAGTACATCAACTGGAAACGCCAGCCGATGGGCGTTCCCGCCATCGCCGACCTGCTGTTGACCAACGCGGCCATCGAAAGAGACGACGCGGCCCGCCAAGCGCTCCTTGCCCAGGTGGAACGCGGCTTGGGCGCCGTCAAGGAGTCCATCGGACGAGACTGGTTCCCGCTCGGCATAGGGAGCACGGCGCTGGACCTGGCGCTGCGTCGCGGCCACTTGACGCAATCCGTGGCCGCCGG
>JAPLSS010000488.1 GCA_026398515.1 Candidatus Sumerlaeota bacterium
GAAATAAGTCGGATAAGCGGCGCCGCTCAGTTCGACCATGGTCGGCATGATATCGATTAGGTAGGCCGGTGTGTCTGTGATGGCTCCCTGGGGCGTCTGGATTCCCGCCGGCCAATGGGCGATGAGCGGCGTCGAGATCCCGCCTTCGTGAACGAAGACTTTGAACTTGCGAAAGGGCGTATTCGACGCGTTGGCCCAGCCCTGCCCGTAGGAGATCGCCCCGCTCCTCTCCGGGTTGTTGATGTCCTCGAACGCCCCGCCGCCGAGATCCGTGTACGGCTCGGCGCACCCGCCGTTGTCGGACAAAAACAGGATCAGCGTGTTGTCCAGGCAGCCGAGGTCCTCGAGCGTTTTCACCAGGCGGCCGATATTGGCGTCCATCCGATGGACCTGCGCGGCATAGACCGCCATGCGGTAGTCGAGCTGCCGCTGTTGCTCCTCGCTCAAATCGCGCCAGGGACGCGCGCCTTCGTCGCGGGCCGAAAGCCCCCATTCCTCTTTCACCAAGCCCATGGTTAGCTGTCGACGGTGGAGCTCCTCTCGCAGCGCGTCCCAGCCCTTGCGGTACGCGCCGACGAACCGGTCGATGTCTTCCTGTCGCGCGTGCAGCGGCCAATGCGGAGCGTTATACGCCATGTAGAGGAAGAACGGCGCATCATCCTTCTGCTCCTTCAGACACCGAATGCCAAAGTCGGTGAACGCGTCCGTGGTGTAGTAATCGCCCTCGGGCGGCGGCAGCGCGGCGTTGTCGAGAACCAGATAGCGGTCGCCGTGGGGCCGCAGGTAACTGCAAGCGCCGGCGACGATGCCATAAAAGCGCTCGAAGCCGCGCTGGAGCGGCCACGTCTCCCGCCCGTGCATCCCGACGTGCCATTTGCCGGCCATATACGTATGATACCCCGAAGCGCCGAGGACTTCGGCCAAGGTGACGCAGTTGCGGTTCAGGCGCCTCCGGTAGCCGGGCGGCGAGTCGGGAGCAAGTTTCCACCGGGGATCCTCGGACATCAGGCCAATGCCGGCCTGGTGCGGATGAAGTCCCGTCAACAGGCTGGCGCGCGAAGGGCAGCAGCGGGCCGTGTTATAGAATTGCGAGAAGCGCAATCCATGGGCCGCCAGCCGATCCAGGGCGGGCGTGGGAATCTGGCCGCCATAGCAGCCGATGTCGGCGAAGCCCAGGTCGTCGGCCAGGATGATCAGGAGATTCGGGCGGTTCGTTCCACTCGCCATTGCTGCGTTGTCGGCACTTTTCATGGTCACGTCAATGGCCGGATTCAGATCGCCGCCGCTGTTTCCTCTCGGCCTTCCTCTTCACCACATGGGAGTCCTCTTCGGCGCCGCTTTGGGAACCCACGGAAATCGAACGGTATCCACATGCAAACCCCCGAAGGGGCGCGACCCGATGAAAGATCAGGGCGTTTTCAAACGAACGGGAAAACGAACGGGAAAAAGGTTTGCCTTTCAAGAACTTCGCGATTAGGCTATTCATAAGCTTCGCCGTTTGACGAAAGGCGTCACCCGTGAACACGCTTCTATCCCATCGACCGCCCGTCGGCCCCCCGAGACGTTCCCGCGCCGCCACCCACGCGAGCGACTCTCGCGCCCCCACCGGCGCAAAAGCCCCCGCGCCAGTCGGCGTTGCGCGCAACGGCGCCGCCACGGGCGCTTCGGTGCTCGCCGGCCCTGCCCCGCAAGGCCCCAAACTCCCATTCTCCGCTGGATCTCTTGCTCCGGAGGCCGATAATCGCTTCGTCATAGGCCGCGAGCGCCATGCCATGGCCCAACCGACGCGAAGCGGCTCAGTTCAACAGGGCCTTTGCGGACGCTCCGCGCCGCAAAAACCCTTAAGACATTGGGCAGACATGGCAGCACCTTAAGGAGAGAGTGATGAATGATCAGGACAAACCAGGGCTGCTTGGCGTCGGCCGGACCGAACTCGCGGAACTCCCGCTCACCGACGGCCTGGGGTGGCTGCGCCTCCGAATCGGGAAGTTCATCAAGGGCGGCGTCTACCTATTGGCAGGTCAGCCCGGCATCGGAAAGTCCACGTTGGCGATTCAACTGGCGCTGGATCTCGGTCGCCAGGGTCACAAGGTTCTCTACATTCTCACGGAACAATCACGGGAAGAATTGGCTCAGCGAGCGCGCCTGATCATGACGCAGTGGCCCAGCAAGGACGTCGACGCCGCGCTGTCGCAAGTTCAGCCGGAAGAGGGCGTCTACGACATCGAGACGTTACCCAGCTTCCTCATGCACCAGATCATGAGCCCCTCGGGAAAGCACCACGGTACCGCGTGTATCATCGTGGACTCCATCCAAGGACAGGGCCTCTCCTCAGCGGCCACGAAAAAGTACCGGCAGCTGTATGAGTTCTCTAAGCAGTGCAAATCTGCTGGCATCACTCTCGTGCTTGTCGCCCACGTTACGAAGCGTGGGGACATCGCGGGACCCAAGGATCTGGAGCACAACGTTGACTGTGTCCTTGTTATGCGAAAGGCGATGGCCTTTCGCCCATTGTTCGTTCCCAAGAATCGGTTCGGCCCTGCTGTACTAAAACCAGTCCCTCTCCAAATGGACAAGACGAGCACTGCCCTGTCCCTTGCGCCCCACAGCGATGCTGTGAGCACCGTTGCTCGATCCTATCTCGGGAGAGATGTGGCTCTCCCGGAGGTTCAGGCCGCCGTGTCCCTGCCGAGCTACGGCAATCGTGGCCGCATCACCGCCCCTGGTCTGCCCAAGAAGGAGATAGAACAGCTTACCAATTGCATCAGTCAGATTCCGGACATGGACATCGATGACCTTGATTACTCAATCCACTGTCGGCTACCCGGAGAACGAAGATACAGGGGGATCCTCGGACTTCCGCTGTCCATGGCCCTGATCGCTTCGTACCTACAGAAGGACATCCCGAGCCATCACATTTACATCGGCGAGATCGACCTGCTCCGGAAGGTGCGGGAGGTACCGGAACCAATCATCACCGATTTGTGGGAAGCTATTGAAGCAGGAGAGATTCCGAGACCCGTTCGTCTTTTCCTTCCACCCGGCAGCGCTTCCTTGCTACGGGAGACGACCGAGCACGTGACCGTCATGGCTTGCCAACGTCTCGAAGACGCGGTGTATGGAACCTGGCCAGACCTCAATCCTGGAGATCAGCAATGACCCTTCAGGACATCGTTCGCGAACAGACTCGAACTATTCTGGACCTTCTGCGAGGGGCCAAAAAGGAACTCGAAGTGCACCGCAGGAACCAGACAGCAGCAGAAACAAGGGAGCGAAACTTCACACAAGAGGCCGCCGGAATGCAGCCGGTTGCTTCGGAGCGGGAGGCTACTCTTCGTTCCCTGCGCATCAAGGTCCAGGAACTTCAGAGTCAGGTTGCGCAGCTGCAAGAGCGCCTTCACGAACGCCAGAAGGAATGTGAGCTCGCCGAGGGGGAGCATCGTGAGGTTGAGGAAGGGCGAAGACAGAGGCTAATAGCCGCTGCGAGCGCGCGAAAGGAGGCAGAAGAGTGCGCCGGGATGGTCGGGGAGTCCCAGAAGCGAATTGTCGAGTACCAGGAGCGGCTTCGGAAGGAACGCCAAGTCGCATTCGAAACGTACCTCGAGAAGGTGTGGACGAATCTTGTCAAGTGCGAGGGCGAGGCCGAGGCGGCCGATGAGGCTCTTCGGGCCTTGGAACATCTCAACCGTGCGAGGCACGATGACCCAAGAGTTGCAGAGCTTTGGGAGGCTCGCCAGGAATGGCAGCGAATAGCCCAATCTGCTGGGCCGGTGCAGGTGCGCGAAACTGCCGGACGTGAAGTGCAAAGGATAGAGGAAGAGCTAGATGCGCGCTTTCCGGGGGCCCTCGTGGCGGCTGCTCGAGGGGGCAAGCTTGACGAGTTGGAGGAGATCTTCGCGCGGCCACTGGGTTCGGGATCGGGGTATGTCATCTCATTTCCTGTCCCCGTGGAGATCTGCAAGACGTTGGATTCTGGCGCGACCAGTGATGCCGAGGATCTTGCGGTCAGGGTGATCTGGGGTTTTGCTGGGGGAATCCCAAACACGCCTAAGCGCAAGTCCAGGTTTGCGATTCGGGGAAACTCACTAATCATGCTGGTAGAGGAGGCATTGGCAGAGACCCAGAGTCGAGACCCCATAGCTGTCCGGTTGGCCGGCGGCGGCCGGGTTTCGTTCCTGATCTCGGAGCTTCCCCGAGAACTGCAAGAGGGGTTGACAAATGACAATCTCGACGGCTGAAGCGGCGCGCAGACTGGGCGTGTCTGTCGCCGAGTTCCTTGACGCGGTCGTAGACTTGGTTGGCGATCTATCGGACGCGTGGCCGCAAATCGACGAAGGGTATGTCGCCACCGTACAGCAGGTGCGCGGCATTCTCCCTCTCGATAAGACCTCGGGACAGCCACAGGGACCTGCGGAACGGGATGATGGCGCAGTCTCTGAAGAGATGGTCGAAGAGCTATCGCCCGTCCAAGAGGCCAAGCTCCGTATTCTCGACAAGCTGGAACGGGCGGGGAGATGGGGAGGGAATGCGGTTAGCTGGGATACGTTACGCAATCACTACTGCCACGGTGTCGAAGGTCTGGAGGAAGGTCTTAAGGTCCTCATCGATGAAGACCTGGTAGTCGTAGCCGAGAGGGGTACTGTGCGTAAGGGGCCTTTCAGTCTAAACCCCGGAGAAAAAGGAGCGATAGAGCGGCAACTCGCTCGGTTCCGAGGGTGAACGCGGAGAGCGACGTGCCGCCCAACAACGGCATGCAGCTGACGGCGCTGCGCGCCGCAGCTGATGCCGAGCGTTAGACGCTGAACTAGAGAGGCCGGCGACTGCGGGAGGCTTCCCCTGAGCGCGGGCCGCTCGGAGTGGCGGGCGCGTGGATGGCGCCGTCCGATCCTGACGAGATGGGCGCGGGGCGGTCCATTTGACGGGCGACCCGGCGAACCCGCGGCGGGGCGAGGCCGCTCGTCTCTCTTTCTCCCTCTGTCTGTCTCACCTGGCCCCGGCGAAGCACGCGAACTTGCCGTCTTTCGTCGCCAGATAGAGCCGTCCGTCCGCCGCCGCGGAAGCGAGCCGGCCATCCGCCCCCGCGGCCAGCGCCCAGGCGGTTGCGCGGCACCGCGCGTCGCGGTCGGAGAAGGGCGCGCGCTCGAAGCAACGGACAAAGAGACGCCGAAAGCTCGTAGTGACGGCTTCAGCCGTTCCGGTCAAAACGCCTACGCGGATCACAACGACCGACCGCTACGCGCATCGCCCGCTCAGGCGGTCATCATGGACATTCGGGAATTTCTGATCCGGGAAGCGCGAAAGGGGGGAACAAATCTCCGGATTGGCTTTCAGGATCGCGGTAAGTTCAATGTTCCCGACTGGTAGCGCCAAGGGGATTTGAACCCCTGTTTCCGGCGTGAGAGGCCAGCGTCCTGGACCGAGCTAGACGATGGCGCCACGTGGGAACCCGCCCGTCGATCCGTCTCATACGGAACGACGCTTGTTCGTTTAGGGCAAGGCCCCGGGCAAGTCAAGGCTAAAAGACCGCCGGCGCCGGGCCGATGGTCTCTCCCGCCACAATCTCCACGCGCAAGGCTTCGCGCCTCAGGGCGCCGGCGCCGCGGACGATGAGCGCGTCGAGCTGCGTCGCCGCCCGAACGCCGATCTCGTACAGCGGGGTGCGAGTGGTGACCAGTTTGTGGCCAACCGGGATCGAGAAGGCATCGTAGCCGATGAAGGACAATCGTTCCGGGACTCGAATGCCCCGTCGCGCGGCGGAGTGGAGCAGCACGCCGGCCTGCAGGTCGTCGCGGGCAAACACGGCGGTGACGTCCGGGCGCAACAGCGTCAGAGGGTCCGGGCATTGGGCGAATCTTGCGCTCGAGGCGACGGGAATCTTCTGGACCTGACTGAGCTCCAGGCCTTTAGCGGAGGCGGCCTGCCGGAATGCATTCCACCGCGACAGATGAACCGGGTCGGTCAGTTTGCCGTGGAAGAAGGCGAACCGTCGATGGCCAAGATCCAGGAGTTGATCGAGCAAGGCGCCGTAGGCCTTCCGATCATCGGCCCACAGCGCGTCGATTCCCTCGGGCGGCTCGGGGTTGAACAACGCGATGGCGGGAAAGGCCAATTGACCGAGTTCCTGCAACATCGGCTCGTTCGTCCGCCCCCAAAACAGAAGGCCATCGATTCGCCCGTCCAGGAACTGGGCCGGATCGGCGATCTCCGGGTCGCGGCTGTTGCGATACACCAACACATCATAGCCCGTCTTGCGGCAGCCACGAGCGAGCCCCAGCGCGAACGTCGAGAATTGCGGCGAATGCAACGAGGCTTGGTCCTGGCAGAACAAGCCGAAGACGTGCGTCCGGCGCGCCTTCAGGCCGCGGATCAACGCGTGCGGCCGGTAATGGAGTTTCCGCGCCGCCTCCAGGATGCGCTGGCGCGTGTCCTTGGGAATGCCCTGGTCGCGTTCGTTGACGACGAACGACACGGCGGTCGTCGAGACGCCGGCCAGTTGCGCCACGTCGGCAATGGTGGCGCGCCGGAACAAGCGCGCGCCATTCGCCGCCGCCGGCCTCTTGGGCGGTTCCGGCATTGCAGCTCCGGTTGGCTTTCTCTTCCTGGAAGACGCCATCGCTCCGTCGGGCCTCCCTTCCCTTGGCCGCCATAACACAACGCAAAAGCAACACGCGCATTGGGGCGCGCGGCCGGATCGCCATGCGCGTCCCAACATACATCCTTTAAGAACCATTCTTATCAACATGAAGGGCAAATCGTCAACCAGAACTCAGCGCCGGCAGCGAATAGGGCATATTCTGACACTGCGGCCGCTGCCGTAACTGGATTGCCTTGGCGGCGGACCGTGGCGCCGGGTTTCCAGCCGGGACTTGCATTCAAGAGGGGCGGGTTCTACAATCCGAACATGAATGTTGCCAAGCGCATCTCAACACAATACCGATCGCGGCATGAATGACGCAATGCCGTCCTCGCGTGCATTCATCTGTTCATTCCTGGCAGCAGGCGAGGACGCTGGCTCTACTTCGAACGCTTGGTGCAATTGCCTCGCGATTCGATCCATTCCGCTTCAAGGCGGGACTCCATGCTTGAACGAATTCCTGGAAGAAGGGAAGAACAGAGGATGAACGCAGACCCAACGGGAAACCACAGCCGGAGAGAGTTCTTGGGCCTGGCCGCAACCGCGGCGGCCGGCCTCGCGGCGCCTGCCCTGTTCGCGCCCGGCGCGGCGCGGGGCGACACGCCTCGCAAGCCCAACATTCTCCTGATCCTGGCCGACGACCAGGGCTACGGCGAATGCAGTTGCCAGGGATGCCAGGACATCCCGACGCCCAACATCGACTCCATCGCCGCCAACGGGACCCGGTTCACCAACGGCTACGTGACCTGCCCGATCTGCGCGCCGACCCGGGCGGGGTTGATGACCGGGCGCTACCAGCAGCGGTTCGGGTTCGAGACCAACCCCGGCCCGGAAAACGTCGCCGCCACCAATTTCGGCCTGGAACTGAAGGAGGTGACGTTGGCCGCGCGGATGAAGTCGTTCGGCTACGCCACCGGCATGTTCGGCAAGTGGCACCTCGGGTTTAAGCCGGAGTTTCAGCCGACCGCGCGCGGATTCGACGAGTTCTTCGGTTTTCTGAGCGGCGCGAACAACTATCTGGCCGGCACGCGCGACAACCGCCGCAATCCGTTGCTGCGCGGCACGGAGCCGATCCAGGAGACGGATTACCTGACCGACGCGTTCGGGCGCGAGGCGATTGCGTTCATCGAGAAGCACAAGGACCACCCATGGTTCGTCTACCTGCCGTTCAACGCGGTGCACTCGCCGCTGGAGGCCACCGAGGCCTACAAGGCGCGTTTCCCCAACATTCAAGAGGACAAACGCCACACCTTCGCCGGCATGACCGCCGCGATGGACGACAACGTTGGCCGGGTGCTCGCCAAGCTGCGCGAGTTGAACTTGGAGGAGGACACGCTGATCTTCTACCTGAGCGACAACGGCGGGCCGACGCCTTCGACCACGTCGAACAACGGCGTCCTGCGCGGCTACAAGAGCACGACGTGGGAGGGCGGCGTCCGCATTCCCTTCATGGCCCAATGGAAAGGCCATCTGCCGGCCGGGAAGGTCTCGGACCAGATCGTGGTGTCGATGGACATTCACGCCACCGCCGTCGCCGCCGCCGGAGAGACCGTCTCGCCCGACTGGAAGCTCGACGGCGTCAATCTGCTTCCCTATCTGACCGGCGAGAAGACGGGCAATCCCCACGACACGCTTTGCTGGCGCATGTTCGAGAAGTGGGGCATCCGGCATGGCGATTACAAGATCGTCTTCATGGGAGCGGCAACGCCCAAGCCGCAGCTCTTTAATCTGGCTGAAGACATCGGCGAGAAGACCGACTTGGCCGAGAAGGAGCCGGAAAAACTCAAAGAGTTGATGGACCTCTATAAGGCCTGGGACGCGCAAATGGAGAAGCCGCGGTGGGAATGGGGCGGCGGGGCGTCGGAAGAGCAGCTCGGCGCGAGGGGACGCCAATTGAAAAACATGGCGGAGGGGAAGAGCGGGGGAGCCGGCGTCGCGAAGGGATCGCAGCCGCGGACCGGCGCCGCGCTGGATCGCTGGAAGCAGGCGGACAAGAACGGCGATGGCCAGCTGACGCCGGATGAGGTCCCCAATGCCGATCAGTTCAAGCGCATGGACGCCAACGGCGACGGCGTCGTCACCCTCGACGAAGCTCGCGCCTCGTTCCGAGGCCAAGGCGCCGCCACGCGCCCGGGACGTCGGCGCGCCGGCCAGTAGTGGAAGCCGGCCTCCGCGCGGCGCGGACGGTCTTGTCCAGGCCGGGTGTGCGATGGCGAACAAATGCGCGGACACGACTGTCCGCGCCACGTGGCCGCCGTCTGTTCTCCTGATTTCTCAAAGCCTTGGGCAGCCCCTGATTTCCCATCACGCTCCGCCCGGAACGGGCGCGAGGGCCACCGGGACCGTAGGCGTTCCGGCCCTTTCGTCCCCCCGGGCGGCAACCTTGCGGATGGGGCCTTGTCCCGCCCATGATTCGGCCGCTCATGTTCCCATTGCAGACAGGCGGCAAGTTTTTCCCGCTGCCATTCGACCAATTCTCGAACGCCAAAAATATGGCGATGAATTGCACGCTCCTCCAGGTGTCCCAACCGGACAGCACAAAGCGCTTTGTGACATAAGGCATTTGAATTCAATAATCTATAGTTGATCTCGCCCTTTCGTTCTGTCTCCGACCCCTCCAGAATCGTCAAAATATTGTCAGATTGTCTCGTGGCCCAGCGCTTGCATGGTTTGGACGCGCGAGGAATTCTGGGAAAGAAGAGGCTTTTTGACGCCCATGTTGGAACATATCTTCGATCGCAACGTTTTCCTGCTCGAACGCAGTTTGGATCTGCGCCTGGCGCGGCAAAATCTGCTCGCCGCCAACGTGGCGAACGCGGAGACCCCCGGCTACCGGGCCGTGGATTTGGATTTCAAGCAAGCGCTGAGCGAGGTCGTCGACCGGTTGGATGCGGCGGAGTCCGGCGACCAGGGCGCGCTGGCGGGCGCTCCGGTGCGCGCCCGCGTGGTGGTCGACGACGGGCCGGCGGTGGGGAACAACGGCAATACGGTCGAGGTCGAGCGCGAGATCGGCAAACTCAGCGAGAACGCGATCATGTTCAAGGCCCAGGCCCTATTCCTCGGCAAGAAGTTGCAGATGATCAAAGAGGCGGTCGGAGGGTCGTAGGACTGAGGCAACGGCCGATAGCCGATAGCCAGTCGAACGGATGATTGCCGAAGGCCGATTGAACGACAAAGACGACCGGCGGGGAGTTGTTAACGGGAAACTTGGAACCTGGAACGAGAAACGAGGGTCGTATGCCTGATTGGCTTCCCATCGACATCGCCGCCTCGGCCATGGCCGCCGAGAGGCTGCGCATGAACGCCGCAGCCAGCAACATGGCCAACGTGAATTCGACCCGCACCCCGGAGGGCGGCCCGTACCGCCCGCTTCAGGTCGTCTTCCAGAGCCAGCCGCCCGCCTCGTTTCAGGACGTGTTGGCCGATGAGATGAAATCGCTCCTCGGCGAAGGCTTTTCGACGGCCGATCAGGCGGCGCTGGCGCAGCACCTGCGCGGGGTGAGCGCGTGGACCGTGCAGTCGACGCGCCAGCCGGAGTTGCGCTACGAGCCCAGCCATCCCGACGCCGATGCCAACGGGATGGTGGCCTATCCCAATGTCAGCCCGATTGAAGAAATGACGAACCTGATCTCGGCGTCGCGCATTTACGAAGCCAACGCCTCGACGATCAAGTTGACCAAAGAGATGCTCGACGAAGTGCTCCAGGCGCTGAGGGTGTGATTGGACTAACTGGACCTAGTGGACTAGCTGGACCTGGCAGGCGGCCAGGAATTGAGGCAGATGCTCAGAGGAGTTTGACGCGATGGCTATTCCTGTTGTCAACCCGCAATTGAGAGCGCTCCTGGGGCCACAGTTCCCCAAGCCGGAATTGACGCCGCGCGGTCCCGCCGGCGCCGCCGGAGCGCCGCAGGGGAAGTCGTTCGCCGAGACGCTCAAAGAATCAATCGCCGAGGTCAATCAGCTGCAAAACGACGCCGACCAGGCGTTGGAGCAGTTTGTCACGGGCCAGTCGCCCGACGTTCACGGAACCATGATCGCGCTGCAAAAGGCCGATTTGTCGTTCAAGGTCATGATGGAAGTGCGCAACAAGCTGTTGTCGGCGTATCAGGAAGTGATGCGCATTCAATAGGACCTATAGGACTAATAAGACCTATATGACCTAGACGTCGCACGACGAACTCAAGCCGCTCTCTCCAGCCGGAGCCGCGTGCCAGCGCGGAGCGAGAGATGCAGGGCACAGACGAATCACCCATTTCCGCACGCGCGTTGGAGGGCGTTGAATGGCCTCGCTGCCGCAATTCCTCAGTCAACTCAGGGCGATCTTAGGGGGGCAATCCAAAGCGCGCCGGTTGTTTTCGCTGCTGACGATCCTCGGCTGCGCGGGGGCGCTCCTGTACGCCGGCTTCAGGCGCGACGGCGGCCCGTACGCGCCCCTTTTTCCCAACATGCAGGTGGACGACGCCGCCGCGGTCGCCGAGCACATGAAGACCACCGGAATCCCTTACAAACTGGCCGACGACGGAAAGACAATCCTCGTGCCCGAGGCCAAGATCCCCGAACTGCGGATGCAGTTGGCGCAGGCCAATCTGCCGACGGGCGGCGGAGTGGGCTTCGAGTGGTTCGACAAACCCCCCATCGGCATGACCGACCGCGTGCAGCAGATCAACTACGTGCGCGCGCTGCAAGGCGAGTTGGGGCGCTCAATCTCCACGCTGCAAGGGGTGACCCGCGCCCGCGTCATTCTGGCGGTGCCCGACCGAACCGTCTTCCTGCGCACGGAAGAGAACAAGCCATCGGCTTCGGTCGTCCTGGAATTGGCGCATGGGGCCGCGTTGTCGTCGCGCAACGTCGAAGGCATCCTCAACTTGGTTTCGCGCGCGGTCGAAGGGCTGGAGCCGGATCGCATCGCGCTGGTCGACGCGCGCACGGGCGAATCGCTCAACCGCACGTACGAGAACCCCAACCAGCTGGGCGCCGAGCAGAACCTTTCGTTCCAGCGCCAGTACGAGCGCTCGCTGGAAAGCGACATCGAGACGATGCTCGAACGTTGGGTGGGGAAGGGGCGGGTTGTCGCGCGGGTGCGCTCGGACTTCGATTTCAGCCAGACGACCACCAACGCCACGAAGTACGACGACGACTCCAAGGCCATTGAATCGGAGACGCAGCGCGCGGAAAACGTGGCCCTGGCCGGCGGCGCGAATCCCGGCGGGGTGGTCGGCGCGGCCAGTCAGATTCCCGGCGCGGACAAGTCGTTCCTCACCGCGTCGCAACCCACGGCGTCCAACAACGGCTCCCTGACCACCGAGAAGCGCTACAAAGTCTCTGAAACGCAGGTCCAGACCACCCAGCCGTCGGGCCGGTTGAACGGTCTGACGGTGGCGGTGATGGTCGACTACCAAGACAAGGAAACCACCGACCCGGACACGAAGGAAAAGAAAGTCGCCGCCGCGCCGCGGACCCCGGAAGAACTGAAGACCTTCGAGAACCTGGTGAAGCGCGCCATCGGTTGCACCGACGAGAAGGCCGACACCTTCCAAATCTCCGTGGAATGCGTGCAGTTCAAAGGGCCGGAGGAGACGGTGGAGGACAAGCAGTTCGAATCCTTGCAGCAACAGGAGTGGATCCGGGAGTTGGTGACCTGGGGCGTGTACGCGCTGCTGGGCGTGCTGGCGCTCCTGTTCGTGGCGCGCCCCGTGCTCCAGGCGCTGACCCTGGCTGCCGCCCCCGCCGCGCGCATGCGGCCCGTTTTCGCCGGCGGCCCGGACGACGAAGGCGCGCCGCAACTGGAGGGCGCCGCCGGGGAGGGCCGCAAGCGGTTCCCAATCAACGATGCCAAGCAGGCCCAGCGGCTGCTCGAGCGCGCGGAGACGGCCTCGACCAATCAGAAGTTGGAAGACTTGATGAAGAGCGATCCGGCCCGCGCGGCGGCGCTGATTCGCAAATGGCTCGAGGAGAACGGATGATGCCCCCACGACCCACCACGGAGAACGAAATTGCCAGCCTGTCAGGCGCGGAGAAAGCGGCGGTGGTCCTGCTGTCGACCCCTCAAGACGCGGCCGCGGTGATTCTCAAACAGCTGTCCGAACGCGAGATCGAGAAGCTGACGAACTACGCCGCGCGCCTGGGCAACGTGCCGTCGAACCTGATTCTGGAGGTCAAGCAGGAGTTCTGCGACCAGTTGGAGCATGGCGATCCGTTGGCGCTGGGGCAGTCGAAGTCGCAGATGAAGGAGTTGCTGACGCGCGTTCTGCCGGCCGACCGCCTGGAAGAGATCCTGGAGTTCATGGACAGCAACGTCGAAGGAGCGGAAGGCCTGGAGGGGCTGAAATGGCTGGACCCCCAGGTCATCGGCGGGTTTCTGCGCAACGAGCATCCCCAGACCATCGCGCTGGTGATGGCCTATCTGGAGCCGCGGCAAGCGGCGCAGGTGCTCGCGCAGATCCCCCAGCGGCTTCAGCCCGATGTGATCTATCGCCTGTCGAACCTGGAGCGGATCAGCCCGGCCATCGTGCGCGACCTCAACGAGGTGATCAAAGCCGAACTGCTGGCCTCCGACGCGACCAAGTCGTCGTACGTCGGTGGCGTAGAAGCGGCGGCCGAGATTATGAATCACCTGGAAAAGACCATCGAGGAGAACGTCTTCACCAAACTGGAGGAGTCCGATCCTCCGCTGGCCGAACATATTCGCGAACTGATGTTCGTCTTCGAAGACCTGACCGGCCTGGACGATCGCGCCATGCAGCAAATCCTGCGCGAAGTCTCCAACGATCAGTTGATCCTGGCGTTGAAGACCGCCAGCGAAGGCATCAAGGACAAGATCTTCAAGAACATTTCGTCGCGCGCGGCCGACATGATCCGCGAGGAGTTGACGGTCATGGGGCCGGTGCGGCTGTCCGACGTCGAAACCGCGCAGCAGGAAATCGTCAAGACCGCCCGCCGGCTGGAAAGCGAAGGCAAGGTGGCCCTGGGCGCCTCCGGCGGCGAGACGTTTGTGTAAGACCCATAGGACCTATAGGTCTTCTAGGTCCTATTCGACGGGAGCCAGGACGCGCTCATGAGCGCCATCATCAAGTGCGACAGCCCTGAAGCCGATTCCGTCCGTCCGGCCGCGCTCGACGGTCCGACCGGGCGCGCGCTGTTGGGCGCCGCCGAGGCCCTCTCGGCGGTCGAACGCATCATGCGCCAAGCGGAAGAGACGCTGGCCGAGGCCAAGCGCCGCGCCGGGGAGATCGAACGCGAGGCGTACCAGAAGGGCTTCGCGCAAGGGGAGAAGGCTGGCATGGCGCTCGGCCAACAGCGGCTGGAGCCGACGTTGAAGGCCTTCTCGCAGTTGGTGGAGGAGATCGCCACGTTGCGCGGGCGGCTGATCGCGGAAAACGACAAGTTCATTTTGCAGATGGGGTTGCTGGCCGCGGCGGAAATCCTCCATGACGAGATCACCACCCGCGACGAGGCCGTGCTGGGCAATGTGCGGGCGGCGTTGGAGAAGGTCGTGCGCGGGGCGACGCTGCGCCTGCGGGTCTCACCGCACGACTTCAAGCTGGTGCAGTTGCACTTGCCCCTGCTGCTCAACCTGGTGGCCAATCGCGAGGATTTCCACCTGGAGGCCGATGCCGAGATCGCCCGCGGCGGCTGTTTCCTGAGCACTGACGCCGGCGACATCGACGCGCAGATCGACACCCAGCTGGCGGTCATGAGGCAGCGGCTGCTAAGCGAAGAATGAGGAGGGTTTTCGGTTTCGGATTTTTGATTTTCGATTGGCGCGGCTGGGGCAGTGAACGCGTGGCGAATCGTCTGAACCGAATGATCGCTCCTTCGTTTACCCAGGCGCCCTGCAAATCGCAAATCGAAAATCGAAAATCGAAAATCAACCATGAAAGTCGATCTCGACATCAACGCCATGGCCGAGTTCCTGCGCCGCATGGAGACCATCGAGGTCACCGGGCGCGTGACGCAGGTCCTCGGCACGATCATCGAGGGCCAGGTGCCCGACTGCTCGATCGGGCGCATGTGCGACATCGCGGCTTCGCCCTTCGATCCGGCGCTGAAGGCCGAGATTGTCGGCTTTCGCCAGGACAAGGCGCTGATGATGCCGTTGGGCGAGATGCACGGGCTGAAGCCGGGGGCGCACATTCGGTCGGTGAAGACGTCGCCCACCGTGCGCGTCGGCGAGGATCTGCTCGGGCGCGTCATCGACGGCCTGGGGCAGCCGCTGGACGGGCGGCCCAAGATCCGGGCGCAGATGGAGTACCCGCTCTACGCCGAGCCGCTCAACCCGTTTGAACGCGAGCGGATCACGAAGCCGCTGGACCTGGGCGTGCGGGCGATCAACGGGCTGCTGTCGTGCGGCCTCGGGCAGCGCATCGGCATCATGTCCGGCTCGGGCGTGGGCAAGAGCGTTCTGCTGGGCATGATGGCGCGCTATACGGCCGCCGACGTGAACGTGATCGCCCTGATCGGCGAGCGCGGGCGCGAGTTGCGCGACTTTCTCGAACGCGACCTGGGCG
This sequence comes from Candidatus Sumerlaeota bacterium, assembly GCA_026398515.1. Classification (GTDB taxonomy): domain Bacteria; phylum Sumerlaeota; class Sumerlaeia; order JAPLSS01; family JAPLSS01; genus JAPLSS01. The sequence goes on from JAPLSS010000488.1 coordinate 15,142, forward strand.
AGGAGGGCCTGCGCCGCTCGGTGGTCGTCGCGGCCACCAGCGACACCTCTCCGCTGGCGCGGGTGCGCGGGGCGTTTCTGGCCACCGCAATCGCCGAGTATTTACGCGATCGCGGCGCCAACGTCCTGCTGATGATGGATTCGGTCACCCGGTTCGCCATGGCGCAGCGCCAGGTCGGGCTGGCCATCGGCGAGCCGCCGACGACCAAAGGCTACACGCCGTCGTGCTTCGCGCTGCTGCCGAAACTGCTCGAGCGGGCGGGCCAGGCGGATGCGAACCGCGGCTCGATCACGGGGCTATACACCGTGCTGGTCGAGGGCGACGATCTGACCGAGCCGATCGCCGACGCCACGCGCTCGATTCTGGACGGACACATTGTGTTGTCACGGCATTTGGCGCAACGGCGTCATTACCCGGCGATCGACATTCTGGCCAGCATCAGCCGCCTGATGCCCGACATCACAGGCGCGGAACACCAGGGCGCGGCGACGCGGTTCGTG
>JAPLSS010000970.1 GCA_026398515.1 Candidatus Sumerlaeota bacterium
GGCCAATGGGTTTGAGTGGCGGGCCGTGCGCGACAAACGGCACACGTACGCCCGCTATCACCGCGACGGGAAAGAACTGCTGTTTGACAACCGCGACGATCCGCTTCAGATGACGAATCTGGCGGACGATCCGTCGCGGGCGGCGATTCTGGCCGATCTGCGCGAGAAGATGGCGGCGAAAATGCGGGATTTGAGCGACGGTTTTCACCCGTGCGCCTGGTATCGCGACCACTGGATGTACAAGAAGTTCAGCATCAGCGCGTCGGAGAGGGGCCCGTTCGGCCCCCTGCCGCCGATTGACCCGATCCGGCATTGAAGTCGAGGAATGGAGCGAAACCGCGCGGCGGTTGTGATACTCATCTCACGGAAGGCGTCGCTGGGTTCCGGGACGAGACGGAGAAGACCTATGGATCGCAGAAGCTTCCTGAAGAAGACCGGGCAGGCGCTGGCCGGCCTGACGTTGGCGAAGGCGACGCGCGGGTGGCCCGCGCCCGCCGCGCCTCAACGCCCCGACGTGGTGTTCCTGATCATCGAGGGCACGCCGCCCTGGCGCCTGGGAACGTGGGGCGACAAGTTCTGCCAGACGCCGAACATCGACCGTCTGGCCGCCCAGAGCGTGCGTTTCGATCTGGCTCAGTGCATGGCCCCGCCCTGCAATCCCGCGCGGACCTCTCTCCTGTTGGGCCTGCGCCCCGAAACCACCAAGACCTTCTCCAACGGCACGGACTGGCGGAAGATCCTCCCCAACCAGCTGACCATGCCCGAGCATTTCCGCAACAACGGCTACGAGGCGATCAAGTGCGGGAAGATCTTCCATGGCCGGTTCGAAACGGAGGCCAGCTGGGATCGCGTCATCCGTCAATCCGACGGCCTGCCGGCTCCCACGCACAAACGCCGGGAGCTCCTGGGCCCGGACGCGGAGAACCTCCGCCAACTCAAATCCGACAAGAGGGCCGCGCGCCAGGAGGGCGAGAGCACGGATTTCGACGAAGGCGGCGCCGGTTCGGCCTTCCTGTACGGCCCGTCGGGGCTGGACGACATGGAGGAAACCGACGGCATGTGCGCCGAGCAGGGCGTGCGCGTCCTCGGCCAGAAGCGCGAGAAGCCGCTGTTCCTTGCGCTCGGATTCTCCCGCCCCCATCTCCCGTTCACCTGTCCCGACAAATACTTCGCTCTGTACCCGCCGGAGAAAATGGAATTGCCGCGGGTCCCGCCCGACACGCCGAAGTCCGGCGACCAAAGGCGCCTGACCGAGCAGCAATGGCGCGAGGCCATCGCCGCCTTTTACGCCTGCCTCACCTTCGTCGACGCGCAAATCGGCCGCGTGCTGGAGGCGCTGGAGAAGTCGGGGCGCGCCGACACCGCCATCGTCGTCTTCATGGCGGATCACGGCTTCATGCTCGGCGAGCACTTTCAGTGGCGCAAAGGCCAGTTCTACGACGAAGGGGTCACGGTTCCGCTCGTCATCAAGGCGCCCGGCGTGGGCAAGCCCGGCGGCGTCTGCAAACGCCCCGTGGAAATCGTCGACGTCTTCCCGACCCTGTTTGACCTCTGCGGCATCCCCGAGCCGCCAGGCATCGAGGCGATCAGCATGAAGCCGCTGCTGGAGCAGCCCGACCGCCCCTGGAAGAAGGGCGCCATCACCCTGCGGGCCGGCCCCGAGAAACGCGCCATCCGCACGGAGCGGTATCTCTATTGGGAAGACAAGCAGCAGGGCGAGGCCCTTTTCGACCTTCAGACCGATCCGGCCGAGAATGTCAGTGTGATCAAGGACCCGAAGTGCAAGGACACGGTGGCGGAACTGCACGCGCTGCTGGAAGGCGGCTGGAAGGCCTGCCTCCCGCCGGCGTGAGCGTCCTTGGAACGCCGACGGCTACGTCGGCAAGCGGCCTTCCGGGAGCGCCCACGGCTACATAGGCAGTAGATTGGTTCCTGGGAGCGCCGGCGTCCTCGCCGGCAGGCGGCTTCCCGCGAGCGCCCTCGCCTGCGTCAGCAACAGAGCGGCGTCCGGAAACGCTTTCGTCCGCCGTCCACCCTGTCCACGTCGTCCATTTCGTCCATTCCGTCCACTCTGTCCGCCTTCTCCGCCCCCCGCGAGAAAGCGGACGAAGCCGCCCGCGTCCCCAGGAGCCGCGGCGCTCAGCTCGTCGCGGCGAAGGCGAACGGGCCCTCGGTGGCGGCGTCCCAGGCCTTGAAGTTGAGGAAGAAGACGAACGAGCCGCCGGGGGGGAGCGCGAAGTCGGCCCAGCCCGCGAAGAAATCCGCTTTGGAGGTATCGTAGGCCAGGCCGCCATAGTCGAGGAAGGTCCAGGGAGAGAACTGCGGGAAGGCGCTCGACGGGCCGTCCAGCGGGGCGATCCAGCCGACGCCGTTCTGATAGATGGCGATCTGGTCGAGCCACGTCCCATAGATCTCCGGCTTCCAGTGCAGCCGCCACACCCCGCCGCCCTTGTCCTCCACCCACGCGCCGTTGGGCGCGTGAGGCGTGCCGCTGTACATGATGCCGGTCCAGGGATTCAGGCAGGGCCGCCAGCTCCCGTCCCACCACTGGCTGGAAATCCAGGCGTGATACGCGCCGGTTCGGGCCACGACGAGCAGGCCCGTCCGCGCCGCCGGCGGAAACGGATACCAGATCGTCCCCCCGGCGCCGCCCGGAACGTACCGCCCGTCGTAGAGGTCATACACGCATCCCAGATACTGCGAAGGCGTCGTCGGGCCGTCGTCGCTCCAGATCATTCCGAGCAGGCCGCCGCCGGCGTCGCCCGCCAAGTCCAGCGCGGGGGCATGCGGGTCCTGATACTCAAAGGAGCCGATGTCGAAAGCTTCCGGGCCGTCGGCGCCGACGCCGGGGATGTCGACCGGCCGCGGCGCGCCGTCCAGATCGCTGGTCAGACTCACAGTCGTTCCCTGGTCGATGGCGGCCGAGTTCGGCGACAGATGATAATCCCCCGCCGCCGCATCGACAAACGCCGGATCGCCATCGACGTTGCCCGACGCGCCGGGCAACGAAGCGTTCACGTCCGCGCCCGTGGGATAGTTGTTCACTTCGCTTTGCGCGGCGTAGGGGTTCCCGGAGAAAAGGTTATTCTTCGACGTCACGTGCGACAGGCTGTCATATCCAATCCCATTCTGGGCGTTGTTGGCCAGGATGCTGTTCGCAACGTCCAAATAGGAAGGCACGGGATAGGGCTGCGGCGGATCGCCGAGATAGATGACGCCGTTCTCGCAGTAAACTCCGCCCCCGCCGCCGCCGGCGGTATTTCCGGCGATCGTGCAGTTGGCTATGGAAATCGGGGATTGGCTCCCCCCTCCCACGCAATGCACCCCGCCGCCGAGGTCCGCGCTGTTATTGGCGATGATGGAGTTCGTGATGGAGACGCCCGAGCCGCAGGAAACTCCTCCGCCCTTTCCATGATGCAAGAAGGAACCCGTCACGTAGGCCGTGTTGCCAGTAATCACGCACCGATCGATTGTGCCTTTGAACCCTTGGATCATAATCCCACTGCCGCAAGAGTCATCGCTGTCTGATGTTCTTCGAAGCACATTATTTCGCACTATGCACGAAGAAATCTCGAACGCATCACATTTGTACAGGTAAATCGCGCCGTAGTATGCTTGGTTCACATTACCATTGAACACACAATTCCGAATATTACATTTGGGCATCCCTGTACCCATGATCGCGGAACCATCGTAGCCGCAGTTTTCTTCGAAATCACAATTCTCGATCTCACACGACACGATTTGAATCACCACCCCCACGTAGTTCTTGGCAAATCGGCAATTTCTTATATAGCCCTGCCCCCTTCCCCATCTTGCGTAAATGCCGCTAGCGCGGTTCTGTGCACTTCCGACATTCTGGAACAGAAATCCATCTATTATGAAATTATTAGCGCTTTCCAGATAAACGAGTTCCGTCTCTACTCGGCCAGACCCATCAAAGATCGTCTGATGAATCGAAAGGTTTCTCTCAGCAAGGTCGGTTTCATTCCGTGAGAACCCCCCATAGAGAGAAAGATCAGATTTGAGCGTCACATGTTCGGAATACGTCCCTTCCGCTACCCAGATCTGGTCTCCCGCCGAAGCGGCATCGACTGCCTCTTGGACTGTCTTCTTCGCCGTTTCCCACGACAATCCATTGCCGGAGGCGCTCGTCGCAACGTCGACGTACCGTGTCGTTCCACCGACTGCGGGAAACGGGAGGAGCGCACAGAGAAGCGCCAACAGCCAGACGGGGCGCCGCTGTCTACCGCGCGAGCCGTTCATCGATCCGCCTCCTTGGTTTGTCCCCCGAAGGGGAAGCCACATGAATAGCCGTGGGCGCCAGCCCACGGACACGCGATCCCGGAGAGCCCGACCCTGAAGGGGTCGCACAAAGGGGCGCGCACGGTCATGTTCGACCCCTCCAGGGTCGGGGCGCTTTTTGTCACCTTTCCGTGGGCTGGCGCCCACGGCTATTCATGTGGCTTCCCCTTCGGGGAACACCACGACAAAAGCGGCGGAAAGTTCGGCGTCGCAACCGCCCGCCGCCTGCTGGGCAAGCCGCCGCACTCCAAAGCGCTTCGCGCACTGCTCCCATGCTGCGTCTACCCCTTTCTAAACACGCTCTTAGCGGGAACATGGCGCCCTGCCCCCGATCGGCGGCGTCATCGAACACCGGCGCCCGCAAGCCGCTCCGTTGGGGCGCGTGATGGCGCGGGCCGGGACCCCCCTCGCGAGCGATTCGAGCCATCCCGCGCCTCCTTGCCGCCGGCGGGATCGATTCGTGACAATCCATGAATAGCCGATACAACATGATTCTTTTCTCACAAACGGCCATAAGTTGTCAACGCGATAATTCGGCGAACATGGCCCCAATGCGGAGCGCTGCGAGAATGGGAGGCACGGAGTCCCGCCTTCAGGCGGAACGGCCAACTCGGGACGATGATCCCAGCCACGCATTCCGCCTGAAGGCGGGACTCCGTACCCTCTATTCTCGGCGGAGCATCCATTGCCGCGCCCGGGCTATTGGGCCGTCGCCGCTCCGCTCTGCCGGCGCGCTCCAAGACACGGCGGCTTTCCTCCTTTTCGGGCGCACAAGGCCGGTCCACAGGAACTCGGACGCCGCACAGCCTTCCTGAGACAGTTGTAGACCCCCTCAACCCGATCATGGTAGAGATGGGTCGATGGGGCGGGCGGCCGTCTTCCCTAGTTCGTGGTCCCGCCTTCAAGCGGTCTTTGTTGTTCACGCGAGGATCACGCCGAAGACCGCTTGAAGGCGGGACCACGAACTCAAGCGCTGTCCGAGCTAAACGAGGAGGGACAGTCTTTGAGACGGATTCGTGTTCTTCTCATTCTTGCATCTATCCGCGCTTCTGAAGTGGAAACACCCGCTTCGCAAAGGGGGGTGGAGGACATCATGAAACCTTACACGGGTCCCAGCGTTCCCGGCGTCGATACATCGACGCTTGAGGGCAAGGTGATGTGTGGCTATCAGGGATTGTTCACCTGCGAGGGCGACGGCTCGGGAATCCCTTGGAATCATTACAATATCAACAAACGATTTGAGCCCGGCGCGTGCCACATCGACTTCTGGCCGGATGTCGCCGAGCTGGGACAGGACGAGAAGTATCCTACGCCCTTTCGCCACGCCGACGGAAGCGTCGCCTATGTGTTTAGTTCATATAACCCGAAGACGGTTCAAAGGCATTTTGAATGGATGCGCAACGCCGGCATCGACGGGGCTTTCGTCCAGCGCTTCGCCAGCAATACGGCCAACGAAGCGTCGTACAACCGTCTCAACGTCGTGCTGGCGAACTGCCGGGAGGCGGCGAACCGGGTCGGCCGCGCGTATGTAGTGATGTATGATCTCTCAGGCATGAAGCCGGGCCAGATCCAACGCGTCATCGACGACTGGAAATCGCTGGTAGACAAGATGCGCATCGGGCGCGACGCCAACGACCACGCGTACCTGCGCCACAAGGGCAAGCCGGTGGTGGCCGCCTGGGGCATGGGGTTCAAGGATCGCCTGACGACCATGCCCGAATGGGCGCAATTCATTGACTTTTTGAAGAACGACGCCACGTACGGCGGCTTCACCGTGATGCTCGGCGTGCCGACCGGATGGCGCACGCTGGATCGTGATTGTTTGGATGATCCGGCGTTTTCCACGAACGTGGCCGAGGCCGACATCATCAGTCCATGGACGGTCGGCCGGTATAGGACTCCCGAAGCGGCGGCCGAACACGCGAAAACGCGATGGGCGCCGGATATCGAATGGCGCCGCCGGAACGGGAAAGACTATCTTCCCGTGGTCTTCCCCGGCTTCAGCTGGCATAACATGAAAGACGGGCCGCTCGATGCGATTCCGCGCTTGAAAGGGCGTTTCTTTTGGAAACAATGCGTGGAAGCCAAGAGGGCAGGCGCAACGATGCTCTATGTCGCGATGTTCGACGAAATGGATGAAGGGACGGCGATATTCAAATGCGCAAATAATCCGCCGGTCGGCGCCACTTCCTTTCTAACGTTTGAAGGGCTGCCGAGCGATTATTACCTCCGCCTTGCGGGACAAGCCGGCCGGCTGTTGCGCGGCGAGATCCCGGCGACGGAGCAGATTCCACAAAACGCCGCGAGATGATTGGCGCTCAGGCGATCCCGCGAGAAGGTTGAACGATTCAGCTTTCTTCAGCAGGCTAAGGTCATGAACGAGATCGACCCGCCGACCTGCGCAGCTATTAGCAGCCGGTCGCAAAGATCACAGGCTGAAAAGCCAACGCCGCTTGTGGCCGCGGGCGTCGTTAATTATCGATGCGCCCGGCAGACCATTCGTTGCGCGCGTTCCCTGCTTCAGCAGACGCTGCCTCCCGCGCGGATCGCCATGATCGACAATGCCTCGGGCGATGGCTCCGTCGAGGCGTTGCGGCGGGAGTTTGCAGCGGAGCCGCGGGTCTGTCTCATTGCCAACGATCGCAATCTTGGATTCGCCGCCGCGCAGAACCAGGCGATTCGCGCGACGCAGAGCGAATATTATCTTACGGTGAATCCAGATGCTTTCTTGAAGCCGGACTATGTCGAGCGTTTGGTCCAGGCGTTGGCGGACCATCCCCGCGCGGGGTATGCCACGGGACTTATCTATTACTGTGATCGGGATGGGCGGCCCACGCCTTATGTCTTCTCCGCTGGACACTGGTGGCTGCGCCAGCGCACCGCGCTCAACCGCTATATCGGCCTTGCCTGGCCGGAAGAACGTCTTCAAAGCGGCGAAGTGGGCGGCGCGAGCGGGTGCGCCCCTCTCTATCGGCGCGCCATGCTGGAATCCATCGATCTCGGCGGGGGCGAGTATTTCGACGAGATGTTCTTCTTATATATGGAAGATATCGATCTGGACTGGCGCGGCCATTTGGCCGGTTGGACATGTTGGTTCGAGAAGTCGGCGGTCGCCTTGCACGAGAGCGAAGCGGCGGGGGGCGGGATGAATCCCTGGATCTATGGACAGTTGGTGAGCAACCGCTGGTTGATGGTTCTAAAGAATGACACGTTGATGAACTTTCTGCTCCATCTGCCATTCTTCCTCAAAGCGGATATTTGCTATTACTTTCCGGAGATGCGGAGACGCCCAGGCGCGTTTTCCGCTCTTTTTGATGGGTTATGTCGCCGGGCGCGGGAAGCCTGGCGCAAACGCCGAGCGGCGCGGGCTAGCGCGAAACTGTCTCCGCGGGAGATACGCGCCTGGATGGACGACTCGTTGCGCGACTTGCGTGCGGCGAATGCGTTTCGGCTGGCGCATCCGGAATTGGTGAGATCAAGAGAGACAGCCATTTCGAAGTGAGTCGCCAGGAGCGGTTTCTGGCGCCGCAGCGAGAGAATGTCCAATGCCTGCTCGATTCGTCAGCGAGCCGATCCGCCCCGTGCCGGGAACGATGGACACGGCGGGCATGGCCCGCGGCGAGCCGAGTCTGCCGGAACGATTTGTTTGGCGGGAGAAGGAATATCGAGTCGCCGAAATTCTGGAAACCTGGAAGGACACCGGCCCGTGCACCCACGGCAGCGGGGAGCGCTATGTGCGAAGGCACTGGTTTCGCATTCGCACAACGTGCGGCGTGGAAATGAAGCTGTACTATGAACGCCAACCCAAGCCGATGCGCTTACAGAAGGCGCGATGGTGGTTGTTTGCGCTGAACAAGAAAGAAGCGCCCGAATAGGCCGCAATGCCCTAGGCGACTTATAGGACTTATACCACCTATAAGACCTGTACGACTTACAGATCGCCCTACGAATTATTCCTTGTCTTCGATCACGGAGCGGGCGCGTTCGACGTCCACGAAATCTTCGATGGCCTTTTGACGCGACTGTTCGGCGAGCTCCTTTACGAGGCTCTCGCGAACGTCCTCCAGGGGGCGCGGGCGCGCAGGGGCCTTGTCGGCGACGGTGGCGATGTGAAAGCCGAATTCAGTCTCGAACACGTCGCTGATCTCGCCTGGTTGCATAGCGAAGACCACATCGTCGAATCGTTCGACCATGTGGCCCCGCGGGAACCATCCGAGATCGCCGCCGTTGGCGGGGCAATCGGATTGGGTGCGCGCCAGTTCGGCGAACTCGGCGCCGCCGCGCAGTTGCTTGAGGAGTTTCTCCATGTCGGCGCGCATTTGCTCGGGCGCAACGTCCGGCTCGGGATGCCTGACGATGTGAGAGGCGCGAACCATTTCGGGAATGGTGAACTTCTCCAGGTTGGCCTGGTAATAGGCTTCGATCTCCGCGTCGGTAAGCGGCGCGGCCTGGCTGGCGATCTTGTCGATGAACCACTCGACGCGCATGCGCCGGGCCACGTCTTCCTTGATCTCCTTCTCTTTCGCGTCATCCGCGCCGAAGCGCTCGCGAAACTTCTCCACCCCGCCGTAACGGTCTGCCAGTTCATGGTAGAACTTGTCTACTTGATCGGCGGGGACTTCCGCGGGATCGCAAAACGCGGCCTGGCGCAGGAGGACGCGCTCGATCACGTTCTCACGCGACCATTCGTGCAGTTGCTTTTCCTGGTCTTCGCTTTCCTCGCCCTGCGCGACGAGTCGATTGTAATGAGGTCGAAGGCGCGCAACCTCGTCCTCGATCTCTTTTTCGTCGACTTGCTCGCTGTTTACATAAAGCGCCATGATCCGTTCCTTTGCGGGTCAACTCACCCTGTCACACAGGGACTATAAAGAAGTCCGGCGTCAGTCTTGGTCCGATACACGCGGGAAGCAAGAAGGAAGTGGGCTGGAAACGGTTCGCAGCGCGCCCTTCAAGTCGCAAAGGTCTTGTAAGACCAATGGGACCTATACGGCCTGAAGGTCACGCTACGAACCTGCCGCCTCCCGATAGAGTGAAGCAAACTGTTTCAGCATGGTCTCAATCGAGAAGCTTCGTTCGGCCCGCTCGCGCGCGGCTTCGCCCATGCGGCGGCGCAGCGGCGGGTCCGAGAGAAGACGGCGGATCGCCTCGGCCAACTCATGGGGATGGCGCGGCGCGACCACGAAGCCGGTCACGCCCGCCGCTAACGCCTCAAGGCACCCGGGCAACGCCGTGGCCACGCAGGGGAGGCCGCAGGCTTGCGCTTCGAGAAGGACATTCGGCAGGCCTTCTTCATGCGAGGGAAGAGCCAGGACGTCCGCCGCCGCCAGAAGGTCGGGCACGTCGTCACGCGGACCAAGGAACTCGACCGCGGCGCCCAGGGCCAATCGATCCTGCAGCGCCCGCAAATCCGGGCCTTCGCCTTGGTCCGGCCCGACGAGAAGAAAGCGCACGCGGGGATGCGCGTCGCGAACGATCCGAGCCGCGTGCACAAGGTCCGCGTGCCCTTTGTGCGCGCGCAAGGCGCCGACGGCGACGATGGCCAATTCGTCTTCGGCCAGGCCGAGTTTCGCCCGCAGCGCCGGGCGTTCCAACCGCGGGGCGAAACGCCGGAGGTCCACGCCGTTGCGAACCACGCGAAGACACGCCGGGTCGAGCATCGGCTCGCGGCGGATCACGTCGTCGCGGACCGCCTCGCAGTTGCAGTACACGAGGTCGGCGCGTCTCGCGGCGAAGCCTTCGGCGATGGGGATGAACGGGTTGGCGTCGCGGTATTCGCCGGTGAAAACGCGGCTTTGAATCAAGGCCACGCGCCGGAAGCGCCACCGGGCCAACGCGCGCCCGCCGATGAAGTTGCAGATCGGGATCCACGTGTGAACCACGTCGGGCCGAACGCGGGCAACCGTTTCGCGCAAGCGGCGGACTATCCGCAACGGCTCCAGGAGGCGCGTCCATCGGAGCCGCCCCTCTTGGCGAAGCCGGCGGTAGCCCAGGACTTCGATCGACGCCCCGGCCGCGCGCACGATCCCTTCGTACGGCCCCAAACCGCTTAGGCAACAGACGTAAAACTCAAATTGTTCGCGCGGCAGGCGGGCGACGATCTCCGCCAGGCGCTTCTCCGCGCCGCCCAGCCCGAGCGTGTTGATGAAGTGAAGAATGCGCAATGGTTGGTCGGTCATGGATCAGTCATGCAGTTGGTTTGACGCAAAATGAGGCAGAATCATGGATGGCGGAATCATGGCGAACGAAATGCGGCCGTGTCTTTATGATTCCGCCACCCATGATTATGCTAATTCCGTAGGCGAACACCTATGCGCCGCGTCCCAATATAACTTCTTCGTAGAGCGCCAGCGTTCGTTCGGCCACCTTGCGCAACGTGTATCCTTCCTCAATCGTCCGGCGCGCCTCGGCGCCGAAGCGCCCGCGTTCGCCGGCGAGCCAGCGGCCCAGGGCTTCCGCCAACGAGTCGGAGGAACCGGGATCGGCCAGCAGGCCGTTCACTCCGTCGCGTACGAGCGGCTCGACTCCACTCACCCGCGTGGCGACGACGTCCAGACCCGAGGCCATCGCCTCCAGGAGCGCGTTCGACATCCCTTCGCCCAGCGAAGACAGCGCATACAGATCGGCTGCGCGATACGCTCGCTCCATGCGCTCGACGGGTCCGAGAAGATGGACTCGGCCGGCCAGTCCGCGCTCTTCCGCCTGGCGGCGCAGCGTCTCGGCCAGCGACCCTTCGCCGGCCAGCGCGACGTGGAGTTCGAGGTCTGGAGCCGGGGCGCGCGCGACGGCGTCGATCAGATCGCCGAATGCCTTCTGCCGTTCGAGCCTGCCGACACCCAGGAGGATCAAGGCGTCCGTCGGCAGGCCGAGTTCGAGCCGAGCCGCGCGCCGCTCCTCCGCGGACGCCGGGCGGAAACGGTCCGCGTCGACTCCGTTGGGAATTCGCGCGATGCGCTTCGCCGGAAAACCGGCTTTCGTCCACTCCTTGGCCACGTCGTCGCTGAGCGCGATCAACCGGTCGACGTTCATGATGCCGCTGAGAAGGCGATTGGGGAAGAGCGTACGGCGCACGGCGGCCAGGTCGCCAAACTCGCCCGCGCAGGCGGCCTTGCAGAGCACGGGCCGGCCCAGGCGCCGGCTCAGGCGTCCGGCGAGCGCGGCGGAGTGCTTGGCGAAGTGAACGTGAACGGCGTCGTAGTTCGCGGCTTGCTCCAGGAGATAGCGGCGCAACGCGCGCAGGAAGATCCCCGTTCCGATGAACCGCGTTCGCGGCGAAGGAAGGCGCACGATGGCCACGCCATCGATCGTCTCGCGTGCAGGCCACGCCGGATCGAAGCGGCCGGCCACGACGCGCGCGGGATGGCCGAGACGCGTCAGTTCGCGCGCAAGGGCGAACGCCTGGCGCTCCGTGCCATTGGCGATGGGGAGGAATTGTCGGCAGATCATCAAGGGACGCATTGACGCGCAATCCTGCTCGTTTGTTCCCGGGCAATAAACAAAAAAGCGGCCCGTGATATATCGTGGCACAAATGATGCAACAAGGCCACCTCATGAAAGTCCCGTCAGTATTGGCAATTCCGCGAGGGTGGCATTGCATTGTTTATGCCGCGATCGGGAGCGGCGCGCGGTCGGAGCGCGCCAGGGACGCCGGGAGGGCGTTCGCGCCGCGCCAAAAGCCGGAGCCCTTTCCGATCCATGGCTGGATGAACCCTGTCGAGCCTTCCGCGACAGAAAGCACTTGCGCGGCATTTCGCCTTTGCCCATTCTCGCAACGAAATCCTTCGGCCCTTCGCCGTCCGCGGAGCTCGCATGGACCCCAGCGCGGATTCGCCCCCGCCCTCCACCATCCCCTTTCGCCGTCAAGCGGCCTGGGCCGTCGCCATCGGCGCCGCGATCGCCGTGGCCGCCGGGGCGTTCGCGCTTTGGAGGCACGGGGCGTTCGGCCTGGGCCGTGAGGACCGCGGCGACGAGGGATTCGCTTCGCCGCGCGGCTGGGAGCCGCCGGCCGTCGGGCCGGGGACCACGCTGTCCATTCGCAAGAAGTTGGACCTGCCGCTGGACCTGAATGTCGCCGACGGCAATCTGGCGCCCGTCATGGCGTGGATCGAAGAACAGCTCGGCCTGACCTTCTTGTATCAGGCCGACGTTTCGACGCTGGAAAGAGTCACCATTCACAAGGAGAAAACGCCCCTGCGCGAGATCCTCGGCGACGTCTTCTCGCGCCGAAATCTGGCTTTCATCCTCCAATACGACGCCATCGTCGTCATCCCCTGCAAGCAGAGCGTCAAGACCGCCGTGCGCAACGGCGTTCGCACGGAGGCC
>JAPLSS010000766.1:0-10438 GCA_026398515.1 Candidatus Sumerlaeota bacterium
GATGCGCACGCGCTCTTGCACGGCTGCTTGCACTTGCCGGTCTTGAAATGCAGGCACGTCTTGGGATCAATCGCCACGAGCGCCGGGACGGCTTGGGGAAACGGGATGTAGACGGGCTTGCGCTTCTTCAGCCCGAGTTCGAATTCGCTGGGGAATCGGGGTTCCTTGTAGATGCAGGCGTCGATGCATTTCAGGCAGCCGATGCAGGTCGCTTCGTCCACATAGCGCGGTTTTCGCCGCACCTGGACGCGGAAGTGTCCGATGCGGCCGTCGATGCTCTCGACCTCGGAGCAGGTCATCAACCGGATGTTGTGGTGGCGTCCGGCGTCGACCAGCTTCGGCGCCAGGATGCACATCGAACAGTCGTTGGTGGGGAAGGTCTTGTCCAGCCGGGCCATCGTGCCGCCGATGCTGGGCGTCTTCTCGACCAGGTAGACCTTGATGCCCGATTCCGCCAGGTCGAGCGCCGCCTGCACGCCGGCCACCCCGCCGCCGACGATCAACACCGCGCCGACCGTGTCGTGTTTCCCGCTGCCGTTTCCGTTTCCGCAAGTCATTTGCGCTGTTTATCCTGCGTTGGGTCTGAAAAGGACCAATGGACGAAATGGACCTCCGCGTCCTATGGCTGTTTCTGCTTCTTCATTTCCTCCGCGATGGCGGGCGCCAGGTATTTTGCCAGGTGCTGCCACGCCTCGGCGTATTGGTTCTCCGGCGCGTGATGAAGCCACGCCTTTCCGCACAAGGGGCAATACCGAAACGGCGACAGAATGTTGAACATCGCTTCAATGAACAACTCGTTGCGTTCGTCCATGGCGCTGCTCCTTGGTAGAGTTTGGAGTGACGGCTTTAGCCGTTTGTGTAGGGAGTCCCGCCTTTAGGCGGAATGCGCCAGATCGGGATGAGGATTGGCTATGGGCCATTCCGCCTAAAGGCGGGACTCCCTACTCTTCACGCTCCCACCTTCGCCAAAATCTCCTTCGGTTTCACGCGATTCACCTTCATGCCCAGCTCGTCCGCGCCGAATCCCATCGCCAACCCGAGCAACTGCGAGAGGAAGAGGACCGGCACGCCGAATTCCCGATCGAACCGGCTTTCCACCTTCTTCTGGTTCGTGTCGTACATGATCCCGCAGAAGGGGCAAACCAGGCCGATGGCGTCGGCCTGAGCCTTCTTCACGCTTTCGAGTTTGCCGCGGGTGACGCTGAGCGCCACGCCTTCGTCCACCGCCAGGATGCCCCCGCCGCAGCAACGCAACTTGCCGTGGTAATCGACCGGCTCCGCGCCGGTCAGGGCGATTAGCTGATCCAGCGTCTTCGGATCTTCCACGTTGTCGAATCCATAGAGACCGGACGGCTTGAGGTAATGGCACCCGTAATGCGGCGCCACGCGGATGCCGTTGAGCGACTTGACGATCTTGGCCCGGATCGCCTCGGCGCCGACTTCCTGCGCCAGGACGCGGGCGAAGTGGACGACTCTCGTTTTCCCCGAATACTTGAGGCCCAACGCCGCCAGACGGTCATTGACGCGCGCGCGGGCCGCTTCGTCCTCGTGAAGGTAATGAGCCGCCTCGGTCAGCGCCCCCGTGCACGCCGAGCACAGGGCGCAGATGTCGCAGCCCGCCTTCTCCGCCAGCGCCAGGTTGCGCGCCGACATCAGCAGCGTTTCGTTCCGGTCCTCGTCGGCCAACGGGTATCCGCAGCAGGAGAAATCGGGGATGTCGACGAACTCGATGCCGAGCGCCTCGGCCACCTTGCGCGCCGACAGCTCGTAGTTGGTCGCCCGCACGGGGATGTTGCATCCGAGGAACAGAGCGTAGCGGAGTTTCTTGTCGGTCTTTGGTTCGCAGGCGCTCATTCTTTCGACTCTTTCGCCTTCGGTTGCGGTTGCCGGGAGTGGACGGGGTGGACGAGATGGACGGGGTGGACGAGATGGACGGAATGGACGAAATGGCTTTGCTCTAGTTTGTCCATTTCGTCCACCCTGTCCATCCCGTCCATTCAATCTATTCCCGCCAACGGCACTACTTTCTCATCAGTCTCTCGACATCCTCGAGCTTCGTCTGCAGTTCGGGCAGACCGGCCTTCACCCGCTTCTTGTTGTCGAACTCCTCGATCTCGTAGAGGCGGCCGATCTTCGTCACCGACGCCGAAACCGTTTTCAGGTTCGCTGGCAGACGGCCCTCGGCGGCGGCGATGTTCTTCGCCGCGCGGATGATGTCTGGGATGCGGATGGCTTGCGGGCAGCGCTCCATGCACGTGTAACAGTTGCAGCATAGCCACAGGAAATCGGATTGGAGGACTTCCGCGCGCAGACCCAACAGGATCATCCGGATCAGCCGGCGCGGGCTATAGCGCGGCTCCACCTCGGCGACCGGGCAGCCGGCCACGCACATGCCGCAGGAGTAGCAGCGGCGGATGTATTCGCCGCCCGGCTTCGCGGCGACCTCTTCGGCGAACCCCAAGTCCAAGTCGGCGACGTTGAACTCGGGCTCGTCGTCGGCCGCTTGGGCGTCACTGGACTTCTCAGCAGTCATCGGAGGCGTTCCTGGTTTCTCATGCGTTCAGATGATCACATGCCTTGTCGCAAGGCTCTTTTTAGACCTGTTTCGCGCTTTTGGCCATGACGCAAGTCATGGCGCACGGGCCGACGCATTGGCGCCCGGAAGACTCGACTCGCTGACGTTCGTCTCGTCGGCGTCCGGGCGGGAAACCGGCGCTCGTCTCGTCAGCGTCCCTGAGGGAAAGGTGGAGGGCGAGGTTCAACTCTTGAACAGATGCTTCTTGATCAGCCGCACCTGCTCGCTGGGCTCCGGCGAGGCGTCCGACTTGCCCGTGCCATAGTACTCCGCGAACTTCAGCACGCCGTTCGCGTCCGGGGCGTAGACGATGGTGAACGGGGTGACGCCGGCGGCGTTCTTGCGAAACTCGTCGGCATTGCCGCCGCCCATGTCGCCGAAGACGCGCTCGTAGAACTTGAACAGCGGCGAGTTGAGGTTGACCAAGGCGAACTTCACGTCGCGGAAATCGCGCGCCAAGTCGCGGAAGGCTTCCATTTCGCGGCGGCAGCGGCGGCACACCAGGGTGGCCGTCAGCATTACCAAGCCTTTTTCCTTGACGGGCTTGTCGTTGACATACTCGTCGAAGTTCTCATCACGCAGAATGTAGAAGTTGCCAAACATCTTGCCAATGTTGATGGATTCACGCTCCAGGCCGAAGCGGTCGTAGAAGAACGTGACCATCTGGCCGGCGGTGGACAGGGCCTCGTCGACGCTAGCGACCTTCTTTGATGAAAAAAGGGTTACGAACCGTCCCCACCCGAGCGAAACGCTGTTGCCGTTGGACTTGCGCAGTTCCCGAGCATCGAGAACAACGTCCTGACCCGATTCGCTCTTGACGGCGAGATCGAAGCCCATCTTAGAGTATCGCCGGTCGATCAACTGAGCCAGCTGGGTGAGGCTGTAGTTGTCCGCGCCATAGACCGAGATCCCTGTAAAGTTCCCTTCCTTGGCGGACCCGAACCCAACCTGATAGCCGCCCTCAGCCGGGAGGATGGACAGCGAATCAATCGCTTGGTCGATGCTTCCGACGAGGCGGAACTCGATGCCCTTGAAGAACCCGCCCTGGTCGGATGGGGCGCCGCCCTGATCGCAGCGAATCGCCGGCGCCACGCCGTTGAACAGGAGGCCGGGGTTCAACTGGCTGAACAGCGTCAGATCGCTGCGACGCTGCATGCGCACGGCCAACGCGCGCAGTTCCTGGTAGTGCGACTTGGCCTTCTCCCACAGCATCTTGGTGGAGACGTCGACGGGCGTTAGGCCCTGCCACGCCGGGTCGTCGAACTTCCCGCCCTTGACCCAGAAGAGAATCGCTTCGATCTCTTCGTCGGTTCCGATCCACGACTGGATCTTCTCGATGTTGTCGACATTGACGTTTTTCTCGAACGATTTGCGCTCGTTGGGCGTCAGTTCGGTCATTAACTGTTGGTGCTGGGGCGTCATCTTGGCCATGACGGTCCGTTCGTGTTCGGTCAACTCGATGCTCATCTTGGTCTCCCTTGCTCCTGGTTCTTGGGCGGTCAAACGCGCTGATTCCCTGCGCCCGGCCGGCCATGGCGGCCGATCCGTCCGAAACGCGCAATGGCGTTATGCAGGTTGCGACTCGACGCCGCGCGGCTTCATGGACTTACAGAGGCGGGTAGGGTCGCCTCGCCTCGCCTGCAATGCAAGGGGAAAGTGGCTTGGGCTTCCGGCCTGCGGGTGGCGCGGGCTTTCCAGGCTGCGCCGCTGGGGAATTCGCGGCAGACAGCGCGCAAGCGAGAAAGTCTGCGCCCCTCGGTGAGGATTCTCTTGACCGCGGGGGGGCAAATGTGGAGTATACGGGGCGGTCCCACCCGTTGTCGGCCCCCCGCAGGCTCTGGCTATCCTCCCAGCCCCTGCGGGGGGCTTCATTTTGGGCCCAACGCGTCTTTGGCCAATGCCCGGAAATGGAGGGCGTTTCGCGCGGCGCGGACAAGACCGTTCACACCGCTCGAAACGCCATCTTCCCCTGATTTCATCTACGAGCGCCCGCCGCGGCTCATGCGGCTGGCCAGCCAGGCGTTGCCCGGCGTTTCGGGCGGCGCGGGCGAGAAGACGAAACTGGCGACATTGGCGGTGTTGATGAACGAGACCCCGCCTTCCCGGAGAGTGTAGTGCAGGCTCGGCGCGCGAAACAGGGCCGGCACGACCCGGCGCTGGTCGATGCGCGACATGGCTTGGGCGTGAATCTCCACCAGCGCCGATTCCCCGCCGATCAGCCGGATTTCGCCGATGGTCACAAACAGCGATTCCGACGGGGATTCCCGTTCGGTGAGCGGCAGACCCTCGAGGGCCTGCTGGAAGTGGCGCTGGTATTCCTCCTCGGGCGTCTCGCGAATTTCGGTGACGCGGCCGGGGAAGGGCCAGTCCGGATACGGGGCGCACAGGAAGTCGGCCCGCGCCACCGAGGCCGACAGGAAGGCGCTGAGCGAATGGCGGCCCGCCACCAGCACGTGCGGCTCGGCGAAGATGCGCTCGGGCGAAATCAGGTCCAGCGTCCGGCGCGCCATGGCCGCGTCGGGCTGGTAAAACTCGGCGACGCGCCCGTCGATCAGGTGGACGCGGATTTCCAGGGGATGCGCGCGCGCGCTCATGGGTCGGGTCTCCTTTCCCGAAGGAGCGGTTTTGCTCGGTGGATATTGAACCACGATGGCGGGACGAACGCAAGACGCCTGAGATTGCCGCAATCAATCCGGGCCGAACGACAAGGCAGAATCATAGGAGGCGGAATCATGAGAGACGGGAGTCCGTCATTATCCTGACTCCATTATTCTGCCTTGGGCCCTGGCGGTTGGGAATACCCGATCATCTCCTTCATCGACTCGCGCATTTTCTCCAGCGTCTGCGTGGGCGTGGCGCGGCCGTACAGGCATTCGGCGACCTGTTCCTGCGCGGCGCGGCGATAGCGGTCCCACCAGTCGGGTTTCGGCTCGAAGCGCGCGCGCGGAATCTGATCCAGCGCCACGCGGAAGTTGGCGTTCGCCTCGGCGAACGCTTGGAGTTCCGGATCGGCCAGCGCCAGCCGCCGCACGGGCAGGTAGCCGCTGCCGATCGCCCAGCGCGCCGTCGTCCGGGGCGAAACCAGGAACCGCGTGAAGCGCCAGGCGCCCTGCTGCACCGGTTCAGGATGATTGGCGAAGATGCCGATGTTGGTCCCCTGAAACAGGACCGCCGCGGGTTTGCCGTCGGGCGTCGGCAGCGCCGCCACGGCCCACGCGAAGCGGCCGGCGACGGCTTGGGCGACATAGGTCATGGTGGCCGAAGTGGACAGGAAGCACGCGGTGCGTCCGGCGGCGAACGGGCCTTCGGGATAGTCGTCGTCGACGCGAACGGTTTTCTCCTTCTGGATCATGTCGGTCAGCAGCGCGAGGGTCGCCGCGGCATCCAGCCCCAGCGCCGGCGAACGCCCATCGGGGCCGAGGTAGCGTCCGTCGGCGCCATAGAAGAACGCGGTGAAGATCTCCAGGCGCGGGCGGATCGCGAAGCCGAAGACCGCCGTTTGGTCGCCTTCGCGCTCGGTCATCGCGCCGGCGGCGCGGCGGAAATCGTCCCACGTGGCCGGGGGCTGTTCGAATCCGGCCGCGCGCAGCAGGTCCAGGTTGTAATAGGCGACGTAGGCGGACTTGTTGAACGGCAGGGTCCAGGTTCGCCCGCTCCACTGGTTGTCGTTGAGGAAAGCGGGAAAGAAGTCGTCGATCTCGTCGGGCGTCAATCCGAAGGGGCCGGCGAAGAAATCCTCAATGGGCCGCAGGCGCTCCAGTTCCATGAACCGCGTGGCCCAATGGCTGTAGACCTGCGCGAGCGGCGGATTGGTGCGGGCGATGACGGCGGCCATCAGCTTCTGGCTGAACTGGCTGTAGCTCCCCTGGTAGCGCGGCAGGATCAGCAGGTCGGAGTTGGCGGCGTTGAACTCCCTGGCCAGCTCGTCGAGCAGGCGCCCGCTCTCGCCGCTCATGGCGTGCCAGAACTCGACGGCGACCGGCCCGCCGCTGGGCGTTTCCCTATTGCAACCGGCCAATAGCCACACGAACGCAGCGCAAGGAAAGACCGCCAAGGCGCGGGCGCGCATGAGTGTCGGAGCAATGGATCTCATGAAAAGAGCGGGCGCGGAGCCGGCAGCCCGCAGGATCGTTGGACGGAGATTATTCCGAGGGAGAGAGAAGAGCGCAACAGGCAAAGTGGCGGCGCCATTGCATCAAACGCGGAATGAACAGAGCGATCCAGGCGAGGGCGCCGAGAGCGGCCAGGGCCAGGCCGGGCTTCAAGCCGGGCGCGGAGTAGCGGAATTCCACGACATGGCGTCCACCCGGCGCCGGGACCGCGCGGAACAATCCCTCGGCGCGAAGGAGGGGCGCGCGTTGGCCGTCGACCGTGGCGCTCCAGCCCGAGGCGAACGCGTCGCGCAGGAGCACGAACCCGCCGCCGTCGGGGATGCGCGCTTCGACCCACACGCGGTTGGCGGCGATATCGGTCTTGAGAATCTTCCCTTCCTCCTGCCCCGTCGCCGCGGGCCACGGGAAATCGGGGATTGGCTGGTCGGCGTCGAGGATGAGGATCGAGCGGCCGGCTTTCATGGCCTCCGCGGAAAATGGATCGTCCCACAGGGCGCGCGTCCGAACCGAAACGAGCGGCTCGGCGTCCTTGACGCGAAGCCATGTTTCGCCGGGAAGAACAACGGGCGATTCGAGATCGAACGGAAAGGCGCCGGCGGGGATTCGCGATTGCAGCGCGCCCGCCACGTCCGGCGGCCCGGCGATCCAGGCGATTCCCCAGCGGGCGAGGAGCGGCGAGTCGAGTCGCGTGATCAAGCCGAAGTGGCTGGGATAGAGTTGCAGCGCGCCGTCGTTGAGCGCCGCCAGCGCCTCGGCATAGGGCTTGAGTTGGAAGGCGTCGTAACCCTGCGCGTCCTCCATTCCGTAATACGATGCGGCGTTAGGCAGCATCCGTTCGGCGAGAGCGGTGTACTCGTAGGTATAGCGCCCCGTCGGATCGAAGGCGAAGAAGCGGCCTTCGCGGGGAAGGGCCGCGGCGCGTTCGGCGGAGAAGAAGCGGCCGGCCGGAGCCATTCTCAGGTCATTGCGGGCGGCGGAGAAGAGCAAGAGTTGAAGGGAAAGGATGACGAGGAAAACGATTGCGGCGACTTGGTTCGCCTTGGAGCCGCCGCTGGGAGAAGCTGATACGATCACCAAGAGCAGCGCTAGAAATACAAGATTCAAGATCTCCATGAGGACATCGATCTGAAAGCTGGTGATCCACCCTAACGCAGGCGGGAGTTGAGCCGACTGCGGCATGGGCCATGGGGTGAGCGCTGAAAGCCCGATGGCCAAGCACACAGCGAGCGCGGCACACAGGCGGCGCCTCAGGTTCGGAGTGCGACCTTCAGGTCGTAGGTCGTTTGGCTCAGACGATGTACGACCTGAAGGTCGCACTACAAACTCCAGCGCCGCGGCCATCCCCAACCCCGCCAAAACGCTGGCGGCGACGGCGGCGATGGTCAGGATGCGCTTGGGGTCGTGGAAGCCGGCGTAGGTCGGGAAGAAGCGATAGAGAAACGGCGCGAGGGCGCGAGAACAGAAGAGAAGCGCGCCCAGGAGGAAGAGCGCGAAGGGGGCAGCGAGGCGCGGACGCAGAAAGATGGCGAGAACGATCAGGGCGGCCCCATCGGCGCCGATGTAGGCGGTCGATTCGGCGTCCTCCGGCCAGCCCGCGCCGCCGAAGAAGGCGTGGGCCATGCCGTGCAACGTGAGCGTCCCCTGCATCACCGAATCCAGCGGCAGCCCCGCCCCGCCGCGCGCCGTTTCGCGCAGGAAAAGGGAGGTGGGGAGCAACTGCGGCATGGCCAACGCCGCGCCGATGGCCGTGGCCGCGGCCAGTCCGAGGAGGCGCAGGCCAAGAGTATGGAGTCCCGCCATCAGTCCGGATTCCCTGCGAGAAGCGCCGTTCCTGGGAGCGCCGACGTCCTCGTCGGCAATGGATCCCAATCCGATGGGGTTCAATGCCGACGAGGACGTCGGCGCTCCCAGGAACAGCGCCATCGCCGCGTAGCTCATGAGCGCGTAGAGTGCCACCTGCGGCGCGCCGGAGAGCAGTTGCAACGCGATCCCGATGGCGGCTCCAGCGGTTGCGGCGTAGAGCCGCCGCGGATCGCCCATCGCGCGGATGGCCAGCCAAACCCACGGAGTCCAGGCGATGGCCAGATGGTGCGCGCCGAACGCGATGCGGCTGAGCGTCATCGAACTGAACAGAAAGACCAGCGCGCCGGCCCAGGCGCCCATGCGGCTGCGAGTTTCGCTCTTCACCAACGCATAAACGCCGCACGCGCCGATGGCAAAATGCAGCGGATACGAGGCGGTGAACCAAAACGGCCCCGGCCACGCCAGGAACGGCCAGTTGAGCGGGTAAAGCAAACCCCACTGCGGATTAGCCAGCAACGGCACGCCGCAGAACATCGTGCGATTCCACAGCGGCCACTGGCCCGAATGCAGCAGTTGCGCCGCGTGGAAGCGCAGCGGGTAGAACTGCCCCAGCGTGTCCATGAAATACGGGATTTGGCCGCGCGCGAGGGCGGGCAGGAACAAGGCGAACGCCAGCGCCGTGAGCAAGGCGGCGTCAAGAAGGGTCGTTCGTCGAGACAGGGGGGCGGCGGAGGCGCGGTCCATTGCGGCGCTACAATCACGCGGTCGGAGCCGCATCCGCAAGGAAGATTGCCATGTCCATGCCGCCGGCTGTCGCACATCGCGGCATGAGCAATGCAATTACCGAATCGCCTCGGCGAGTTCAAGCGGAGAACTCCCGCTCCGTCATCGTATCCGCGTCTATATTCCGTCCTCTCTTTGTCCCACTTGACTTCCACGCCTCCCCGGCGGAAGCTGGCGGCGGTTGGTTGGTCGCGGAGTGGGAAGGCTGAGCCGCTATCAGGAAACGCTCCTGCGCCGCTTGGAGGGGGCGCGAACGTATGGTCGACTGAGGGGCCTCGTCGCGGCTAATGATAATAAAGTAATCGTATCCGGCCTGCGCGCCGGGGCCGCGTCCCTGGCGTTCGCCCGTCTCGCCGCCGACTTCCCCCAGCGACCCATCCTCTACATCGCCGCCACCAACGACCAGGCCGACGCCCTGAGCGACGATTTCGCCTTCTTTGGCGTGGAGCGCGCGTTCCACTATCCCCGCTGGGAAACCCTTCCCTACGACCTCGAAGAGCCGATTGGGGAGATCGCCGCGCAACAGGCCGAGGCGTTGGCGGCGCTGGCTGCGTGGGAGGGAAGGAATTGCACCACAAAGGACACGAAGGACGGAAAGGACCGCCTGAAGGCGGGACTCCCTACATCCTCCCCGTCCACTCCGTCCACCTCGTCCATTCCGTCCACCTCGTCCTCCGCTCCGGGCGCCAAGGACCGCCTGAAGGCGGGACTCCCTACGGGCGGCGAAGGCGCCCCGCGCATTGTGGCCGCGGTCGAGGCCCTGCTGCGGCGTGTTCTTTCCAACGACGACTTCCGCCGCCGCGCCATCGACTGCCGCTGGGGCGACAAGATTCGGCTCGACACACTGGCCGCGCGGCTCGCCGATCTGGGTTACGAGCGCGTGACGATGGTCGAAACGCGCGGCGAGTTCTCGATCCGCGGCAACATCGTCGACGTCTTCCCGCTGGAGGCCGACAACCCATACCGGCTCGACCTGTTTGGCGACGAAATCGAATCCATCCGCCTGTTCGACGCGCAGACGCAGCGCTCGCTGCGCGACGGGCCGGAGCTGGAGCGCGTCCAGTTTCTCCCCGCGCGGCTGAACTGGCTTTATAATCAAGCGGCTTCAGGTTCGGAGTGCGACCTTCAGGTCGTAGGGGATTCGGGCGCTTCTATACGACCTGAA
>JAPLSS010000766.1:10449-10998 GCA_026398515.1 Candidatus Sumerlaeota bacterium
GTAGGGGATTCGGGCGCTTCTATACGACCTGAAGGTCGCACTCCGAACCTGAAGCTCCAGGGGAGGGAGGCGGCCCTTGTTCCCTTCCTCTCGCTCTTTCCGCCCGAGACCCTCGTGGTGATCGACGAGCCCGAGGCCTTCGAGGTCCGCCTGGAACGCTATGAGCGGATGATCGAGCGCCAGCGCGAAGCCGCCTTGGAAGAACAGGCGCTCAGCCAGTCGCCGCGCGACGTGCCGCCGGCGTACCGCCTCTTCATCTCGCGCGCCGAAGCCGAATTGGCGCTCGAACGCTTTCAGCGCGTCATCCATTCGAACCTTCCGTTCGCGGAAGCCGAAGCGGGCCACGCCGTTCATTTTCGCACGTCGTCGCTGGAGAGCGTCGAGCCGACCCTCGAGGCGCACCTCTCCAACATCGCCACGCGCCAGGCCGAGGAATACGCCGTCCACATCGTCTGCGACAACGACGGGCAAGTCGACCGGCTCGACGAGGTGCTGCGCGAGAGGGGGCTGGCGGCCATTCCGTTGCGCGACGCCCCAGCGCTGGAGGCC
>JAPLSS010000733.1 GCA_026398515.1 Candidatus Sumerlaeota bacterium
GTGCGAAGTCGCGGCTCGTAGACGGGAGCTGCGGATCGTTCGTCGCGCCATTCGCGCATCTTGTTGGCGACCCAGTTCGCCGTTTGCCGCGCCTGCGCCTTCAGCAGAAGGCGCAACGGCGGACGATGCGGAATGCGATCAAAGCAATAGGCGTTTTCCGCGAGATTGACGATCGCGCCTTCGAAGCAATACGGCTTGTTATATAACTGGTTGCCCGACGGGTCGGTCGCCGGATCGCCGATCCAGTCGCCGGTGTTAAAGCCGACGAACCGCAGCACGGCGTCGACGCCGAACACCGAATGGATCGCGCGATCGACGAACAGGTCGTGCTTCGGGTCGGCGCTGCGCAAGTGGTAGTCGTGGCAGGCGATGGAATGAATTCCGCGGCGGATCGCGTGCGAGGCCGTCAGGTCGGCCAGCGCGCCGTCGTAGGTGTGCGCGCCATCGATCTCCAAATAAATCGAACGGCGCGAAAGCGGCTCGCGGCAGGTTTGCACAAAATCGGCAAATGTCCCATGATACAGGCGCACGTTGGGCAGGCAGCCGGGATCGGTTCGCGCCAAGCGCTCGTAGGTATATAGGAGATATTGCAGGTTATATTCGATAATATAGTAGCGCAACCCAAAACGTCGGGCGGCCTGGGCGAAAATGGCGGACAACCCGCCTAAGTAGCATCCCACTTCGATAATTGTATCCAGACGGCGGGCGTTGGCCTTGATATACGCGAAGTTGTCCCGGTAGTAATAAATCGAGCATTCCTCTTCATGGCCGACGGGGGCTTGCGCGATGATCCGCATCGTATCGTCGAAGTCGGCATCGGCGCCGGCCAACAGGGCCGTGTCGCCGTGGTGGAAGTAACAGCGGCGCTTGCCGTCGCGGTCGGGGCGCAGAACGGTGAAGTGCGGACAGGAGTGGCCATCTTCGCCCACGTGTTCACAGACGCGGCGGCCATGTTCGGCGCGATGCGGAATGTTATATTTGGCCCTCAGGTCCTCATCCGGAGGTCCGGGCCGAACGAACAGGAAATGCCCCACGATTGCCGCCTTCCGCACGGTGAATTAACTCGAATCTGTAGTCTCGCCTATCGGGGATGTCGATTCAACCTTCTCCGGCTGCAGAGAGCCCGCCGATTGCCCTGCGCGAAGCGCCTTGGAGTGGGCCCGCGAAGCCACGCGAGCGGCCCCAAGCCGTCCACCACCAGGGGAAAGCGCTTCTCCGATCCCCAGTCGGCGTCATGAACCAAAGAACGGATCGCCTTGGCTTCGGCCATCGTGGGGCGCAAAAGAAAGCGGGCCAGCGTGCGCGCGGCGTTTCGTTGCAGCGCCGCCGGATCGACTTCATGCAAATCGTAGGTGTCCGCGAATTCGGCCGCATAATCCAGAATGCCCTCCTGAATTCGGCGCACCTCGGGCGGTTGCGAATGATCCCGAAGGATTGGGCGGACCGCCCCGTCGGGCTCGCGCCGATAGCCGAGCGTGGCGCCATGCGGCGCGCCGGCGGCCAGTTCGAACAAGTGGATGAAATGATTGACCGCCTCTTCGTCGGCGTTGGGCCGCAGCTGATCGTACGCGAAGCCGGAGTGATAGAGGCTCTTCGGGTTCCAGTAATAATCGTGATACCCGCTATAGTGCCTTCCGTAGAAGAAGCCTTCGAGCCCCGGGAAGTCGGGATCGGCGCCGAATGCGCGGGTCAGATTCGCCTGGATAGTCCCATTCCAGCCGATGTCGACGAAGACTTTCCGCTCCCGAGCGCCGAAGAACTGTTCGGACGATAAGTAATCGCGCAGATTCGCGCGGACTTCGTCGCGGAGCGCCCCCGCGCGGCTCTGAAATTCCGGATGCTCGAAGAAGGCTTTATACGAGGGATCGGTGAACGGATCGGCGGCGTTCGCGCGCATATCGGCGATCCCCACCGACGCGGCCAGAGAAGCGAAGTCCTCCGGGTTTAGCGAAAAGGCGCGGAGGATGGAATCCAACCCCTCGGGCTGCGCGCGCCACAGGCCCAGCAACGTTTCGCGCGAGCCGAATGTATCCACTGACGGGAGCGAAGTGCTCAAGCGGCTGAGATAGATATAATGCTGACGAAACGGAGGCGTCTCGCGGAGGCGACGAATTCGCGGCTGGAAAAGATTAAACAGTCGCTGGAATAGATGGCCTTCGCGCGCGACGAAATAGATATCTTCGATGGACAAACGCGCGCAACTCTCCAACACATGGAGAACGAACGCGCAAAACGAGGGCCCGATGCGCGAGAAGCCGATGTCATACAGCGCGCGTTCGGTCGGCGTCGGCA
>JAPLSS010000618.1 GCA_026398515.1 Candidatus Sumerlaeota bacterium
GTAATTGTGCCGTAGTTAGCCACGCTGACAGAACCGCCCGGGCCGCTGCCCAGCGCCCCACCTCCTTGGCCGAACAGCGCACCCCCGGCCCCCGCGGAACCGCCGCGTCCCCCAGGCTGTTGGCAGAAATCCCATCGGACCCTGCGCCCGTCGTGGTGATGCGGGTGTTGCTGAGAACCAGTGCCGACCCTCCGGCGCCCCCCACGCCGCCGTTTCCGCCGTCGCCATACCCCCCGGCGTAGGCGTCGCCGCCGGCACCGCCGTCACCGGCGCGACTCACGGCGTAGATTCCGGGCGAAGACCCACCCGTGGTTGCGATGACACTTGAAGGGTAGAGGACGACGCCACCTCCGAACCAATTGTATCCGGCGTCGCTCCAGATCCACGCCTGACCGGCGTTGCCGCCACGCCCGCCGTGCCCACCGAGGGCCGTCGTAGCACCCCCGGCGTCGCCACCGTTACCACCCCTTCCCCCGAGGCTCTGGACGCCAATGCCGTAGGCATTCAGACCCGATGTCCTGACCGCATCGTTGCCGCCCTGAAAGATCAGCGACAGATCGGGGCCCGCGGCCCCCGTCCCGCCACTGCCGCCTCGGAAGAATTCAACGCCCACGCCACCATTGGAGCCGTTGGCGGCTTGACTGAACAGCTTCACGCCAAGAACGCCTGTCGCGGGGGTGATGTCCCTCGTAAGGTCGAAGATCCAGAAGTCGGTGACGGGCGGAGTCGACACGCCGCCGCTGCCGCTGGCGATCCCGTCGGATTGGTTGCCTGTGAAGGTTGCCTGGGAGCCGTCTATCACCGGCGCGTCGGGTCCGGCGAACGCTCGCGGGCTTCCCCCAAGAAACATCACCACGGCCACGAACAGCAACACAGCGAAATGTCTTTGCGACTTCATTGTTCTCTCCATCCAAGAACTTCCAACACTTCAAGATCGCCGATCCGGGCTATGAGAAACGCCCGGTCACAGGCGACAGAATCTGCGTATGAGTCGCATCTCGCTTCGCAAAGCCCGCTGAGGGGCAAAGGCGGGGAAGTCCCTTCTCGCCTGAATAGAAGATCAGGCGATCCTTGAGGACACTCCTCCCAGAAGCCTCATCCAAGAGGAGTGGCAGTCACCCATCTTGTATCCAGCACCATTCGACAAATACGATTCTACGTGTAGACAACGGGTAAAGCAAGAGGATTCCCCAAGAAAAAGAAAATCGGCGCACGTCACTCCAATTGCCGGAGAGGCCGTGCTTCCGCGACTTCGCCACTCAGCGCGGTAGACCCTTTACCTGGACGGGTTTACGGCCGTCGGGCTTGGGGACGAACATGTCTTCCTTCGTCAGGCCACAGCGTACGGCCATCAAGCGGCTGTAGGCCAAGTCGCCGAGGTCGTCCTTGCTGGCGTTGTTGGTGCCGAAGGAGAACTTGGCCCCCGCCGCTTTGGCTTTTCTGATGAACTTCTCGCTGGGCAGCTTGTAGCGGGAGTTGATCTCAATGGCGACGCCGTTCTTCACCGCCGCCTGGATCACCTTGTCCATCCGTTCATCTGTCCAGAGACCATCGTATTCGCTCTCGATGACGGCCGGCAGAAAGGTCGGATTGACGTAGATGTCGATGGGCTCGTTATTGAGAATGCCGACCGTCCTCTCGACCAGCATCTCCATGAACGCCTGCTTGTCGCCGACCTCGACCTCGCTCGGTATCCACAGGCGCATCCGTTTGCCGCGGTCGTTCGTCCACGTCATCGAGTCCGTGAAAACATAGTCGAATTTCGCGATCATCTCCGGCGAAAACATCTT
>JAPLSS010000188.1 GCA_026398515.1 Candidatus Sumerlaeota bacterium
GAGGGGAACCTGATCCCGAACATCGACCGGGCGTGGGACGAAATCGGCTACTTCCACATCGGCGACACCCCCGGCCGCAAAGAGCCGACCACCGGCGAGATCAACTACCGCAACGTTTTCCATCATATCTATAAGAAGGGCTGGCAAGGCGTCCTCGGCATGGAGCACGGCGCCAGCAAGCCGGGCAAGGAAGGCGAATTGGCGGTGATCGAGGCGTACAAGAAGGTAGATGATTTTGAGGGGTAAGAATGAGAAGAACGATCGCCCACGAATGGACACGAATGAACACGAATAAAGAGAAACATCAACTCTCGATGGCGCGGTCAGGCTGATCAAAGGCGCCAGCGAGGCGCCGTGATCTTTCTTCTGATTTGTGTCCATTCGTGTTCATTCGTGGTTCGTGGGTGCGGAAAACGCACCATGAAAGGAAGGAGCAGACCATGGACACGCAATCGCAACGCGGTGTTTCGCGCCGCGACTTCGTGAAAACCACCGCGGCGGGGGCGGCGGCGATGACGGCGCTGGGGACGAATTACGCCTATCCCGCCGGCTCGGATCGAACCCGCATCGCGCTGATCGGCTGCGGCGGGCGCGGGACGGCCGACGCGATGAATTGCCTGCGCTCGGCGCCAGGAGTCGAAATCGTCGCCATGGGCGATCTGTTCCAGGATCGCCTCGACAGTTCGCTGCAGCGCATGCGCCAAGGCAAGAACAAGAAAGGCCAGGAAGGCACGGCGCCCATCGAAGAAGAAGTCGACATCGCCGCGCAGGTCAAGGTCAAGGACGACCACTGCTTCGTCGGCTGGGACGCTTATGAAAAGGTCTTCGCCCTCAAAGACGTGGACCTCGTGCTGCTGACCACCCCGCCGGGCTTCCGCCCCATCCATTTCAAGGCCGCCATCGAAGCCGGCAAGCACGTCTTCATGGAGAAGCCGGTGGCGGTCGACCCCGTCGGCGTCCGCTCCGTGATCGACACCGCGGCGCTGGCGGATCAGAAGAAACTGTCGGTCGTCGCCGGCACGCAGTATCGCCACGAGAAAGCGAAGATCGACACCATCGCGCGCATCCTCGACGGCGCGATCGGCGAAATCGTCGGCGGCCAGGCCTATTACCTGACCGGCTCGCTGTGGCTGCATCCGCGCCAGCCCGAGTGGTCCGACATGGAGACGCAGATCCGCAACTGGCTCTACTACACCTGGCTGTCGGGCGATTTCATCGTCGAGCAGCACATCCACACGCTCGACGTGATGAACTGGGTCATGGGCGCCGTCCCCGAGAAGGCGCTGTCGCTGGGCGGGCGGCAGGTGCGCGTCGAGCCGGACTACGGCAACGTGTTCGATCACTTCGCCACCGAATTCACCTATCCCAACGGCGTCCGCGTTTCGACGATGTGCCGTCAGATCGCCAAGTGCTCGACGCGCAACGGGGTGTTCGTGGTCGGTGCGAAGGGCGCCGCCGACGTCTACAAGGGCGTCATCACGGGCGAGAATCCCTGGAAATGGGAAGGCCAGACGAAGGACCCCAGCATCCAGGAGCACGCCGACCTGATCGCCAGCATCCGCGC
>JAPLSS010000125.1 GCA_026398515.1 Candidatus Sumerlaeota bacterium
GCTGTCGTTGTTTTCGAAGGAGATCTCGCCGGCGAAGGTCCCGCCCGCCGTCGTCGGCAACTCGACGGTGAAGGTGTCGCTCCCGCCCGCGGGAATGGTCGCGCTCAGAGGCTCGGTGAGGGTGTAGCCGGCAGGCACGATCGTGGGCGAGGTGGTCAGGTCGGTCGTTCCCACGTTGTTGACCGTGAACGTCTTGCTGAGCGCCGCCCCTCCGAGCAGGGCAGTGCCGAAGTCGACCGGGCCGCCGCCGTCGGCGATGGTTGTGCCGCCGTCCTTGATCTCGGCTTCGGGGCCGGGGGTTTCCACCTCGATGATTATGTCGTCGACCCACCCCGTCGCGCTGGCGGTCCAGACAATCCGGAGCCGGTCCAAGACCGTCGTGTCCGGGATGCGGCCGGACAGGATCAGCGACCCGGATTCGCTGAGCACGCCGCCGTTGGGACTCGTCACGCTCCACTCCACGGTGGTGGAGACGTTCCTGGTGTACTTGACGGTGAGGACGTAGATGTTGGCACCAAAGTCGCCGATCGTCCCGACTCCCGTGGCGCCGCTCGATCCGGCTAAGGTGTACACGCGGATCGGCGACGCGTCGGTGTCCGCGCTCATCGACAACATGTAGCCCGGTTGGGTGGCGCTTTGCCCCAAGACGGTGTTGTAGAGGTAGAGATTAAGTCCTTGGTTGGTCGAGGTCCCGGAGTTCGTTGGAAACGCGAATGCGGCCTTCATCGTGACGGAAACGACGTCGTCGATGTTGATTCCCGCGGCGAGCGGAACTTCGAATATGATGTTGCCGACCTTCACGGTCCTTTCCGGGTGCCGGAAAAACGGCGAGCCCAAGTCCTTGATTTCCACTACGCCGGAGGCCGACATCGTGTAGGTCCACCCCAGCTCGTCCGTCTGGTCGCCCGCGACCCCTGACCCGACATTTCCGGCTGCGTTGGGAGCGTAGGCGACTACGGCCACGTCGTCGAACGTCTCATGGAATACTTCGCCGGCCCAAGACGAAGAGCCGGTTGTCAACGCGAAACCCAGGCCGAGAAACAGCATTCCTGCTCTGGGGAACCACGACTTCGCAAACGCTTTCATCGTCATCCTCCATCATGGATTCTTGGAATGAACTTCCGACCTCTTGGATTCGGCGCTTGGGGTCGCGGGGCGCGTGTTCCCGTCGATTCGACAGGCGGCCCCTCGACGACAAGCGCCGACTCCGCAACACGCCCTCCCAACAAGAAGGTTCCCCTCCTCTCTCCTCCTTTCATGGCGAAGTCCTTTGCCGACCGCCGCCCCCGTCCTTCCCCAACACGATCCGCTGCACGACCGGCGCCAGGCGGTCCGCCATGCGTTGGTTGCCCTCGTCGTTGGGGTGCGTGGAATCGTGGAAGTAGTCCTTGTCCCGTTCCCCACAGAGATCCAATCCCTCGACGACGAACATGCGCTGGTCGCCGGCCTTGGCGCGGTCGGTGGCGGCTTTCCGCATCAGGTCGCGCAGGAGCTCGGATTTCTCATGATACGCGGCGTCAACCGGCTCCTTGGTCGAATAGATCGGGGTGACGACGATGATGGGCGTGTCGGGGTGAGAAGCGCGAATCGTGTCGAGCATCCGGCCATACACCTCCAACGGCTGAATTCCATACGACTTTCCCAGATCGAACAGATAACAGCAAGCATCGATCTGGTTGACGAGGGCGACCACCTCGGGCTCGGCCTTTCCCGCTCCGCCGAAGCCCAGGTTGACGAGGTCCAGGTTGAGTCGCCGCGCCACGATCGCCGGATACGTCATCGCCGGGTGCGACACGCCCGATCCCTGCAGCACCGACGAGCCGTAACAGACCAGCGGGCGCGGCAGGGCGAACGGCGACGGGGCGCCCAGCGGCGCATCCGCGTCCACGCCCACCGCCAGGACGCGGGCCTGATTGCGGTTGGGCAGGTAGAGCGTGATGTCCTTGCGCGCGCGGTCCCCTCCCTGGAACAGCACGAGCGGCGCCGTCTGCGTGCTGGTCGCATCCGCGGACCCGGCGAGCCGGCCGTTTACGTACGCGTCGATCACCACGCGGGCGCCCTGGCTGACGGCCTGCGCCCGGATCGCCAGCCGCGAGGTGGTGCTGGAAAAACGAATCCGGCCTCCATCAGGGGCAAGCGCCCGAGCCCACACGTTCTTCGGCGCCTTGCCCTGGGCGGACTTCGGCAAACGAAACAGATCGGGGGCGTTTTCCGAGAACCACGGCAGCCCACGGACTTCGAGCCACGGATCGGGAAAGGAGACCCACATCATCCCGGCCGTCCCGTTCCGCGAAGCCGCCGTCCCTTCGGCGCGTTCCGGGCGCCAACCTGAGCAGGCGGCGAGCAGCCCCCCCGCGCTGATCGCCAGAATCACGGCTACGACCGTCGGCGTTTTTCCATGTTCAACGATGCGCATGGCGAGAACGATTCCTTTCATGGCGCGAGTTGAGCCGTCGGGCCCCTTCCAGCGCGCGCTCGTGTCATCAACGCTTGGCGCCCGCTTCTTTGCCAAACACGGTCTTCTCCACGATCGGGGCCAGGCGCATCGCCATGCGGTCGTCGCCCTGATCGTTGGGATGCAGGGAATCGTGGAACGCGTCCACGTCCCCTGCGCCGAACAGTTCCAGGCCCTCGACAACAAACATATGCGTATCGCCGGCCTTGGCGCGATCGGCGGCGGCCTGGCGCATCAGCGTGCGCAGGTTCTCGGATTTCTCTTCGTACCCGGCTTCGGTCACTTCCTTGGTGGAGTAAATCGGCGTGATGACGATGATCGGGACGTCGGGGTGGCCGGCCCGGATGGTGTCGAGCATCCGGCCGTAGACCTCGATCGACTGCGCCCCGTACGACTTCCCCAGGTCGAAGAGGTAGCAGCACGCGTCCAGCTGGTTGACCAGAGCGACGACCTCGGGCTCGGCCTTCCCCGATCCGCCGAAGCCGAGGTTGACCAAGTCCAGGTTCAGCCGGCGCGCCAGGATCGCCGGATAGGTCATCGACGGATGGTTCGCGCCGGTGCCTTGCAGAACCGAGGAGCCGTAGCAGACCAGCGGGCGCTCCAGGGCGAAGGGCTTGGGTGCGGCCAGGTGAGCGTCTTCGTCGACGCCGAAGGCCAGAACGCGGATTTCATGGGTGTGGGGCAGATACACCGTGATGTCCTTGGGCGCGCGCTCCTTCTTGTCAAACAGGGTCAACTCCCTCGGTTCGGCGCCGACGAGGTCGACCGAATGCAGGAAGCGCCCGTCCACGTATAGGTCGATCATACAGGGATTGACATGTTCCTGCGCCGCCTGGGCCCGAATGGCCAGGCGCGAGGTGTCGGAAGAGAACCGAATGCGGCCGCCGTCGGGACAGAGCGATCGCGACCAAGCTCCTTTCGGCGTTCGGTCCTTGGCGGATTTCGGCAGGCGCCAGAGGTCGGGAGCGTTCTCCGAGAACCACGGCAATCCGCGGAGTTCAAGACGAGGGTCGGGAGACGCAATCCATTTCATTGCGGGAGATCCTTCTGAAGTGGTCGCGGATGCGCTGGTTTTCCGCACGTCCGGCGTGTGGGCGGGGCGAGCGGGTTGGTCCGGGGTCTGAGCCGGCAGGAGCGGCCCCCCGCACACCGTAAGAATTGCTCCAATGAGAAATGGCATTCCTCTGCGCCTTACGGCAATCATGAGAGAATCGGTTCCTTTCAGTGAAGGACGCTGGGCCGCGGGCGGGCCTTATTCGCCATAGGAAGCGACCATCAGATCATCCACCCAGACCTTCGCGCCTGGCTCCTGTCTGGAAATGGTCACCTGGAGCGCAATGCTCTTTGTCCCCGGCGGCATGGCGATATCGCCCGCGACCTCCTGCCACTGGTTCGGTTCTTCGGGGACTTCGATCCGGGCCGGCGACTCGTTCTTCGCCGCCTCGCCGCCGACGATCGACACGCCGCACTCGCTGGCCTTGTCGTTCCGCTTGATCCAAACGGAAAAGTGGAACCACGTCTTCCCGTTGGCCGGAGCCGACTCGACGAGAGTGGCGCTCTGGGTCTCGGTAAGCATCACGGAGCGTTGGCCGGTGTGAGCCTCTTCGTCCGTCAATTCCCAATGCGCCGCGGATGCGCGCGGATGGGTCACTTCCACGCCCGGAGACGCGGCGGCGTCCTTGCCCGTCCGAGCCGTGGCGCGCCCGCGCTCCTCGAAGCTCGGATCCTTCAGGAGATTCGTCAATCCCGCTCCGCGGGCCTGTGCCTCGGCCACGGCGAAGGCACCGGCCAGGACGGGATCCTTCTCGTCCTGGCGCAGCCGGCTCCACCAGTCCGCGGCGCCTTGCGGGCCGAGGCGGTCGCGGAGGCAGGCCGTCACGGTGGAAAAGCCGCGAGCGATCGACACCGTGGCTTGCAGGTGGGTGATTCCCATCGCGATGTCCGCATAGCAGGTGTTCCCCGAGGATTTAGTCTGCAGTTTGTACGGAGCGTATACCAGAATAGGATCTTTCTCCATGAAGTCGCGCTTGTATTCCGCTTGCGCCTGGCCCAGCGCCACCGCCATGCGGGCATCCGCGACCACCTTCGAGGCGTCGCTTTCGGAGGAGGCCTGAGCCGAGTCCAATCGCTTCATTGCCCAGTATTGGCGCGCGCCCAGCGCGGCGAACTCATACAGGCACCGGACCACGTCGATGCGCTGCGATACAATTGAATCGCCTTGGGCCGCGGCGATCGCTTCTTTCAGGCAGGCGTCCGCCCGGTCGGCCTCGGACGGGTTAAGGACTTCATACTGCGTCAATCGGCGATTCCCTTCCAGGGGCGGAAGGTCCTTGCCATACCAATGCTCATAGCCGTTTTCGTTCCGCCATCGCTCGTATCCGGCCTCCAAGGCGGCATAGAAGCCCTCCATGGGTTTGGCGGCTGGGCCGAAGAAGGTCGTGTAGTAGTCCTCAAGCACGGCGTCGACGTCCAACCGGGGATCCCACAGCAGCTCGCTCTCCAGGTACGGAACAATTCCGTCCAACGGATAGATCGAGTACATCTCTTGATAAAAGTGCCGCGCACAGCCGGAAGCTAGTATATAGCGAATGCGTTCGGCCGACTGATGAATGTCGACTTTCGGCAGGATGAAGTAGAACTGATCGTCGTGGTAGAGATAGATGCCCAGCCGCTTGGCGCTGGCCTTCATCCACGCGTCCCACCGCTCATACGCGTTGACCTTCCCCATCATGCACAACACCGGCATGAGATTCGGGTGCAGTGTGACGGTGGCGGGTGGACGGAACATCGAACCATAGGCGAGACAGGAGATGATCTTGTCGGGGTATTCCTTGGCCACCCGGTCGCAGACCTGATTGCTGAACTTGACGTACCGGTCGGTGAGCCCAATGCGCCGAACCAGGTCGGCGTCCGGCGGGTCCATGGCCCGGCATTGGTCGCACCAGCAATCGCCCCCGCCGTCGTTGACCGCGAGATTGATCGCCACCTCATCCGGGTTCTTGCGGAAGTAGTCGATCAACCCCTCCGCCATGATTCGCACGACGTCGGGGTTCGACACGCAGGGCTGCCACCCCATCCCGTAGCTTCCCTTCGACGTCTTCTTCGGCTGAAGCCGCTTTCCGTCGCGCAGCGGGAAGTACTCCGGGTGCGATTCCCAGTATTTGTCCGGGGGCAGCCAGATGTAGAAGCTTTCGTGGGATGGAATGTAGAAATTCGAACGAAACAGAATATCGGAGCGGACGGATTTCTGACCTTCCGGGGGAGCGGGGCCGAAGTTCTGCAGCCCGCCGATGGCGCGGCTGTAGAAATAGGGCCAATCGCGCCATTCGACTTCGGGGACGCGAAGGGGCGAGCGTTGGGGAACGACGTCGCCGATGTCGCCCGGGTTGCCTGGCCAGAAATGGCGGACGCCGACGTATCGCCGGACAAAGCTGGCAACGCCGAGAGCCGTAGCGCGGTCCGTCAGGCCGCGAATGACCAGCGTCTTGGGATCAAGCGTCTTGACGAGGAAGCCGTTGACGTTGGGCCACGCGTCATCGCCATAGCGGACATCGGGCAAGGCAAAATCGACCTTTGCGCCCACTTCCGTCGCGCCCACATGGATGATGGCCGCATCGGAGGGGACCTTGTCCTTGCCCTCGATCAGATAGGGCACGTCGGCGCCGGTGGCCACTTTCAGGTAGGCCTTCAGCATCGCGCAGGCGTTGTCCACATCGGGACGTCGTTCGCCACCTGCGCCCGGCTGGCGCAGGATGACACAACGCGCCTCGCCGTTTTCGGCGATGGTGAAGTAATCCGCCTTTCCCTCGCGCGGGGGATCGGGATAGTTGAAAGGGGTCTTATCGGCCGGGCCGACCTCGAAGAGCTTGGCCTGACCACCCCGCGCGCACCCCGACGCCAGAAGCGCAACTGCGAGAGTCACCCCCCCGATTCCTCTTTCACACTGTTGTAGAACACCCATGGCGACGTCTTCTCTCCTATCGATTGCTTCTTGCGTCCGGCCCTTCCTTGTGCGGCCCGGCAACCGCCCCCGACTTCACTTCCCGTCCTTCCCAACTTGGAAACGCACGGTGAACTCTCCCGTCTTGCCGGTGACATCTACCGTGTGGTCTTTCTCCAAGGAGAGCTCCGCGCCGGCGATTTCGGCGGATGTCGCCTTCCACCCAAGGGGGAGAGGCAGGCGCAACGAGGCGTTTTCGGCCCGGCGGGGCGGGGCGGCGATTTGCACGATCACCTCGCCCTGGCTCAACCGCGATTCGACCTCAATCGAAACGGGGCCAAACGCCGTAGGCGCCCGCCGGACGGCAAGAGATGCTCCGTCGGCGAGCCACCAGCCGGGAATGGCGTACAAGAGGCGCAGCGTATCGGGTTTCCCGTCCTCGTTCATGTCCCAATCCTGGATGAGCAGGAACCGCAGCGTGAGGAGGAACATGGCGTTGCCGGCGGCGTTCGGCGGCAGATACATGGAACGGCCGCGCTCGTCGCCGTGCAGGAAGCGTGTGCCTTCGCCACCGATAAATGTGTCGCGCGTCAGGGCTTGCGCCAGCTTGGCATAGAAGGTCACGAGGGCCCTCTCGCGTTCATCGCGCCTCAGTTGCGCGAGGGTAATGCGCAGCGTATACGGATCGTCGAGGCCGGGCTCGTTGGCGAACCCCCCCTGGTGGGATTGAAAACGAAGCAGCCCCATGGCGATCCCGCCATGGTTCCGCAGGTAATCCAGGAGCCATTGCTCGCGCGCCGAATGGTAGCCAAAGACTCCCGAGCCAAGGACATGGGGGACGACCGCGGTGTAATACGAGCCCATTCGCGTCGCGGTCAGCGGGTCGTAGGGCTCTTCGCCGGCGAGCAGTTCCATGGGGATGAAAGGCGGCTGGGTGTCCAGCCGCTCGCTGCGCGCCACGGCATCGAGGATGGCGCCGCGAAGGTCTCCGGCCTGGGAGTCGATGCGGCGGGCTTCGTCGCGTTCGCTGATGTCGTCCATGACGGCGGCGATGTCGCGCAGGCCCCGCCAGCATTCGGCATTGGATTTCAGCGAGTAGACCGGGCCCTTGAGGTCGCCGGCGTAGTTATCCTTTTCCATCAAGCCCGTCGATGGCTCGCGGTGGCCCAGGATGAACTCGACCACCCCTTTCCAGACGCCGGCCTTTTCGCGCAGATAGCCGGCATCGCGCGTCACCCAATAGTAGTCACTGAGCAACTGCAGTTTGCGACCGGCGACGGTGAATCGGGTGTCTTCCCGCTGGAAATCCAACAACGGCCCGACCATGCGGCGGGCCTCGTCGGTGAAACCGAGATACAGCAAGGACCTCACGGCGTCGCCACTCTCGCCTTCGTACAGGTGATCGTACAGGTTGTGGGCGCTGTAGTTCATGTGGTCGCCGGCGGCGATCATGAAGTTGCCGACGACGAGGGCGCGCCAGGCGTTGTTGACGATCGGTTCGGGAGCTTCGAGCTCCATTCCCTTTGCCAGCAACTCTTCCCACGCCGCGGCGCAATCGCGGCGCTGTTGGTCATAAACTTCCGAGTCCAACCGGGCGAACGATGCGGCGGCGGGCTTGGAGAAGACCGCCAGGCAGGCGGAGCGGCCGGAGGAGAATGCCATCTCGAGGCTGCTGCGGGCAGCCTCCCATCGCCAGTTCGCATCAAACAGGACGAGGATGCGCCCCTTCTCGTCACGTAGCGCTCCGTCGGCGGCTTCCACGTAGCCGTTCAATACGATGTGAGCCACGAGACGCCCCGATGCGTTGGACGGAATCCGGAATTGGACCAGGACCGCTCCACAATCGGCGAACGCGGGGTTGACCGGCGCAAACGCCTCCTGCTCATAGGTCGCCTCGCCCTCGCGATACGCCATCCGCACAATCGGCAGCCAGCCCTGTTCGTAGCGAGGGCCGTCCAGTCGTTCGAGATCCTGGCCGAAAGCCGTCGGCGGATCGCCGACCCTAAAGGTCACGGGGAAGCCGACCTCCCGCCACATCTTCGAATTGGCCCGCGCATTGACGGCGCTGCCGTTGCTCACCAGGCGCGTCTTGTGAGGGCTAAACGGAGCGCTGAGCACGATCGGGTAGTGGCGAAATTCAGCCGTGACGTATCGGATCGGCGGCAGCAGGTCGCGGAAGAACTCGTAGCTGGGGCCGCCGGGCTGCCGCAACGCCGCTTCGCCCCACACATCGGTCCGGGCCGCGATCATCTCCTGCGCGTTGGGCAATGTTGAACGCGCGCAGGCAGCGGCGGACGCGAGGTTCGTGGCCTGGCGCGGCCCGGCGGATGGTGTGTCAAGACTCATAAGCGCGTCCGTGGTCTCGATGAATGACTGTGCGAAGGGAGGTTCCGTCCCCCCTCCGCCGCTCTCTTTCGTCCCAAGGCTTGCCGCGGCGTCTAGCCGGGCGGGAAGTCCCAGAGCGATCCCGCCCAAAGCGATCAACAGCGCGATGAGGTTGATCCCCCTAGATGCAAAACGCCGATGGCCTTGTCGCGCATCGACAGTATTCACATCAATTGGCTCGCGTTCTCCGCAACCTTTCGGAACGCCAGAGCATGCTGCTCGATGATGTCGGGTCGGTCATGCTTGAACCAAGGAACGCCAAAGCACATCGAGCGAATCCTCTCCGAGACCGGAAGGGCCCCCGGCCCTTGGCGCACGTCGCGCTGGCCAAAGGCGATCACGGTCGGCTGGCCCTGGCGGAACAGGTCGGCCTCCTGAAAGACGGGATGAAGGTGCAGGGGCGCGTTGCAGCGCGACCCTGTCGGGACGCCTTCGGCTGTGACCGCCTCGTAGAACTTTTGGATCGGCAAGCCGCCGAGTTCCTCGGCGCGATACAGCCCGCGCGCGTTGTACCATCCACCCATCTTCGACTTCGACCCCTTGGGCGGACGGTGAGCGCGGATCCCCGGACAGCCTTCGAGCAGGTCCCAGAACCGGTTCATCGCCCGTCCAATTTCTTCATTGCGTTCCGGGTAATGCTTCAATTGCACGCGCCCCATGGCGGAGCAGGTCTGGTTGAGGCGGTGTTTGAACCCGCCCAGCGGCACGCCGGCGAACCGCTGGAGCTCGGGCAGCGTGATCTCGGGGGCGCCGGCAACATAATTGGTCTCCCGGACCGTCCGTTCGTAAAACCCGTAGGCGATGCACATCTCGTAGATGGCGCGATCGTTGGTGACCAGCATGCCCGCTTCGCCGGCGCACAGCGGCTTGCCGCTCATCAGGCTCATGGCGCCGACGTCGCCGACGGTTCCCGCCATCCGCCCGTTGCACAGGGCGCCGTGGGCGTGCGAGACGTCCTCAATCACCTTCAGACCATGCCGGCGAGCGATGGCCATAATGGCGTCCATGTCGCAGGGATACCCGCCGTAGTGAACCACCATGATGGCCTTGGTGCGCGGCCCGATGCGATGCTCGATGTCTTCGGGGTCGATGCAGGTCGTGTCGGCGCGGATCTCGGCGAAGTTCACCGTGGCGCCGAACCCGAGGGCCGGCGTCGCGCTGGCCCAGTAGGTGACGCTGGGACAGATGATCTCGTCGCCGACGCCAACGCCGCAGGCCCACGTGGCGGCGCGCAGGGCCTCGGTGCCGTTGGGATACGAAAGCGCGTATTTCGTTCCGATCCACGCGGCGAATTCGGCTTCGAACTTCTTCGTCACATCGTTGCCGCTCATGGCGCCGCGCCGCAGGACTTCCAGGACCGCCTCTTCATCTTCGCTCGTGACGATCGGCCACTTGAGAATGCCGCCTCGATCGATCGTGACAGCCTTCGGTCCGCCGTGAATGGCCAGTTTGGACTTGCTTCCCATACCCTCCGTCCCTTCCTCTTGGCGGCTGGCTGCAAGGGCGCCGCATTGGCGCGCGCCGAGCCCAGACGCCCTTAAACGTAAGAATGGCCGTTCACCTCGAACACTTCGGACAACGCCCGAGCGGCCGCCCCCAGCACGGCGGCGGATTCAAGCTTGGAGGGCACGATCTGCACCCCTTCGAAGCATGCGGGAGCGGAGCACTCGCGCGCGCCCCGCAACACCTCGGGCATGACGATGTCCTGGAATCTCATCAACCGGCCGCTGAGAACAATCAGCGGCGGGGAAACAATGTTGATCACGTCGGCGAGGACGAGCCCCAAGCGATAGCCGGCCGCGCGCAGGATGCGGCGGACCGGCGGGGAGATCCCATTGACTTCTTCAAGGCTTCCCATGGGGGCCCCGGTGGCCTCGCGAATCTCCGCCAGCAAGACCCGTTCGGAGATATAGGCTTCGAGGCACCCCCGATTTCCGCACCGGCATGGCCGTCCGTTTTTCTCCCCGCGGACGTGGCCGATCTGCCCCTGCCCAATGGCGCCCATCCGTCGAGAGTGAAGGCGTCCGTCCTCCACGATGGCAGCGCCGACGCCTGCGCCCAGGTTGACGCACACGAAGCTTCTCTCCGTCGCCCCGAGCCCGAACCACTTCTCCGCCTGCGCCCTGGCCCGCGGGCTATCCTCAAGAAACAAAGGCTCGGAAATGAACCCGCGCGCCACGTCGAGAATGCTGACCCCCTTCAACGCCGGCAGGTTGACCGAGCGTTCGACGATGCCCCGGTCGAGATCGATGACGCCCGGAACGCAAATCCCCACCGCGTCAACATGGCGTGGGTCGACAGCCTTCAGACGCTCATAGACCCGCCGCATCGCGCCCAACACGCGCGGCCGGCCGCTGTCAAACGGATACTCGACCTCACAGATGGATCGCATGTTTCCACACCAGTCGACCGCGGCTCCCATGGCGCCCGCCTCGGAAATGGCAATGCCAAGGACCCCATGGCGTTCCGTGTCAAACGACAGCAGAGTCTGTGGGCGCCCCCGGTCCGCCTGGGTCTTCCCCACCTCCACCACCACGCCCGAGGCCAGCAACTCGCCGAGCAGATTGGTGATGCTCTTCCGGTCGAGCGAGACGCGCCGGGCGAGATCGGATCGCGACAGGGGCGAATGAAGACGGATCGCGTTGAGGATCCGCGCTCGGTTGATGCTCTTGAGCAGTGAATGGTTAGCCATCGGTCATCCAACACATTGCGAAGGTTTTCCTTTCCGGCGCAGTCAATTGCCCGGGTAATGGAACTCGCCCTTATTGGTTCGCAGAATCCAGCCCATCGACACCGTCCCGTTCGACGGGTTGTAGACATAATGCTCCTCATTCTGAGCGCCTGACATGGTGCCGGTGACCAGGTTTACGATATTGCCCCGGTTGTTCCTCCCCGGCCCGCGGCTGCACAGCGCCCAGGTGTATCCCATTCTCCACGCCTTGAAGTGGCCTGAGCCGGGATAGTCAGTCTCGAAACACCCCGCGCCGAACGACTGGATGCCGTACACTCCGCTGGTTCGGCCGCCGCCCCCGGTATTCCAGTTCTTCGTCCCCTTCTCCGTGAACGGATCATTGAGGATCGACGTCATGTAGGCCACCGGCGTGGTCAACATGGCATGGGACGCCCGTTGAACGGTCCCCTCCGGCTGGGCGTTATAGAATGCCCCGACCGAGCAGCATTTGGCCCGCGCGAGTTCGCCCTGCCTCAGCATCGGCCGGTTCCAGTCCGCGGAATACGCCTCGATGGCCGTGGCGATGGACCGCATGTCGGCCTTGGCGCGCGAAACCTTGGAGCGCACTTGGGCTTCCAGGAAGTTGGGCACCGCGATGGCGGCCAGGATGGCGATGATCGCCACCACGATCAGCAACTCAATCAGGGTAAATCCGCGCGCTTTCATGAGTCCTTCCCTCCCCGCTCGCTCAGAATGCCCGGAGCACGGAATGACCCGGCTTTGCCTTGCCGACTTCGCCGACGCGGAGCCGATTCAATTGCCCGGAGAGCGATACTCGCCCTTGTTCGTGCGCACAATCTCGCCGTACGAAACGGTTCCGTTCGACGGGTCGTACGCATACTTGGTTATAGCGGGATTGCCACCCCAGAGGAACCGCGCGAGGTTGCCCGCCGCACTGCGCGTCGGCCCGCGGCTGGCTGTCGCCCAAGTATACCCGAGGGCATAGGCTTTGGCATGGTCCGACGAGACGCTCGGATCCGAAAGACACCCGACAAAGGATTGGCAGGCGTACGCATACACCATGGAGTCCTTCTGGGATGCGCGACCAAAGACATCGGGCAGGATTGAGGCGACATAGGCCACGGGAGTGGTGAGCTTCGACCAAGCCGCCACAACCCTGGTGTTCTCGTCCAGGGGAACGTATTGCTGATAGCCGGAGTTACATTGCTGGCGCCAAATCTCGCCTTGGCCCATCATCGGCCGGTTCCAGTCAACGGAATAGGCTTCAATGGCTGTGGCCATGGTGCGCATGTCGCTTTTGGTGCGCGACACCTTGGCGCGCATCTGCGCCTCCAGGAAATTCGGCACCGCGATCGCGGCCAGGATGGCGATGATCGCCACGACAATCAGCAGTTCGATCAGGGTAAAACCGTGCTTGCACATCGCCCCAATTCCTCCCTTCAAGATTGGACGCTACTGCGTCTCCTCGTCGACCAACCCTCCCTTGCCCTCACATCTCTCTTTGGCTCTTGGAGGGTGGGCGCCCTCCAGGGCCAACGCGAAACGAACAAACCCAGACCCCAAGCGCACAACGCCCCTGGGAACGCCCCTATTTGCCTGCTTCGTGGAACTCCCCCTTGTTCGTCCGAAGAATCCAGCCCACTGACATAGTGCCGTTCGTCGGATCGTAAGGAAAGACCGTGGTCCAGCCGCTCGGGGGATCGCCGTTCAGAACGCTGGCCACGTTGCCGCGGTTGTTGCGCAGCGGCCCAATGCTCCGAAGCGCCCACGTATACCCCGCTAGGTAGCAGCGGTAGTTGGCGTTGCCCGTGGCGAAGCAGGAACTGAATGACTGGAAGCCATACATGTGCGAGATCGTCGAGGGGGTGTGCGCGGCATAGTTGACATTCCCTTGGCCCGCGAAGGGGTCGCCCGGGATCGAACTCATGTACGCCACCGGAGTGGTCAGCTTCGAAAGAGCTGCGGTCCGGATGAGCTCCTCGTTGTAGCCACTGCCGGTGCTCAGCCATCCCGAGCAGCACCCCTTTTGGCCGAGTTCGCCCTGCCCCAAAGGCGCCCTGTTCCAATCCACGGCGTAGGCCTCGATGGCCGTCGCGATGGACCGCATGTCGGCCTTGGCACGCGAAACCTTCGAGCGCGTCTGCGCCTCCAGGAAGTTAGGCACAGCGATGGCGGCCAGAATAGCGATGATCGCTACAACAATAAGCAACTCAATCAGAGTGAACGCTTTTCTCTGCACGTGGATCTCCTCCTGCCTGCGAGATTGGGCAACCGAGAGCTTACCCTCGCGTGCCCGTCCGGGCGGCATTCCTCCCTCATTCTCCTCTCAGCTTCCCGGCGCGGTGAATTGCCCTTTGTTCGATCGAACGATCCAGCCCTGGGAAACCGTCCCGTTCGATGGATCGTACGCGCAAAAGGTCTCGCCCTGCGCGCCGGTCGTTGTTCCTGCAAGGATCTTCCAGATATACCCGTGTTCGTTCAGCGCCGGGCCCGTGCTGCGCATTGCCCACGTGTACCCTTCCCGGGCCCGCGCCGCGTAATTGGCATTCCCTTTTTGTTGGCACGAGTCGAAGCTCTGGTAGGCGTACAGATACCGGTCCATTCGGACAACGTTTCCCCCCGTGGGGAAACTGAGAGCCCCCTTGGGTTTGAACGCGTCCTGAGGCACGGAACTCATGTAGGCCACCGGAGTCGTCAGCATCGCCATGACCACGCCCCGGACGATCTCATCATCGACGCCCTTGTACCGGCCGCTGCAGCAGTTGGCGTTTTGCAAGTAGATCACCCCCGGCACGGGGATGTTCCAGTCGACCGCGTACGCCTCCACGGCGGTGGCGATCGACCGCATGTCCGCCTTGACCCGCGAGACCTTC
This sequence comes from Candidatus Sumerlaeota bacterium, assembly GCA_026398515.1. Lineage (GTDB taxonomy): Bacteria > Sumerlaeota > Sumerlaeia > JAPLSS01 > JAPLSS01 > JAPLSS01. Next base: position 14,346 of record JAPLSS010000125.1, read on the forward strand.
GAGCGCACCTGCGCCTCCAGAAAATTCGGTACGGCAATGGCGGCCAGGATGGCGATGATCGCCACAACGATCAACAGCTCGATCAAGGTGAACCCGCGCCCTCTCATTTCTCCGTTCCTCCCTAACAGAGCCGGCTGCAGAACCCCTTTTTGAGTCCTGTCACTTCCTGGCTGCCGCTTTCATCGGCCCGGCCTCCTTGGCGCCATTCTTCTCGCGGGGCGGATTCCTCAGCGCCAGACCGGACTGAGGAAAGGACAAACCCGGGCGAATCGCGTTCAGAATCCGCGTTAGGTTGATCTTCCGAGGCAGGGCGTCACTGACCATCGGAGGCCTGATCTTGCAAGAGGATATACTTCGGAAGGGGAAATTACGGGAAGTCCTCTATTATGTCAAGCCGAAATTCAGAGCCGAGGTCTTGAACCTGCCGCAAGCCCCTGTCCGACACATTGCCGGATGAAGTCGGCATGTGGAGAAAATCACGAACTGACAGGGATTTAAAGCCCTTGTCTACAGCGCTCAGAAATGGTATCGAACGGCCCATCGAGGGCGCAATGGACCTGCTTTCCCCACGGAGGGCGCCGCCCCGTGGACGTCGAGTCGACGCAAAATTAGAAGTTTTCCATTAAATTCTCGTTGCAAAAGCTCGCGCATCGGGGGCAGACAGTATGATGCGACGCTGCTCGAGACACGCTGTTCCGGCGGCAGAGGGGTTCTTCTAAGGTTCAGCAAGGCCCTCCACGACGGGATGGCGGGCTAGTCTCGGTGGGGGACGCAATACGCGTCGGGGCGGGGTAGGCGGATGAAGGACAGTCTGGCGGTCAATGGCGGCGCGCCGGTGCGCACGGCGCCGTTTCCTCCGCGGCGCCTGATTGGGGAAGAGGAGAAGTCCGCCGTCATCCGATTGTTCGATGAAACGATCGCTCGGGGCGGCGTCATCGGCTACGGCGGCCCCCGCGAACGACAATACGAACAGGATTTCGAGGAGTTCATGGGAGGCGGCTTCGCCCACGCGGTCAGCTCAGGCACAGCGGGGCTCTATGCCGCCTTGGGCGGGCTTCAGATCGACGCGCTCTCCGAGATCATCGTTCCGCCGATCACCGACCCGGGAGGCGTCATGCCGGTGGCTTTGCTGGGGTGCGTGCCGGTGGTGGCCGATGCGGACCCGCGCAGCTACAACATCTCGGCTGAACAGATCGAAGCTGTGTTGACTGAGCGAACCCGCGCCATCATTATCGCCCACATCAGCGGCGAACCGGCCGACATGGATCCAATCATGGACTTGGCCCGCTCCCGGGGCCTCTACGTGATCGAAGACTGCGCGCAGTCGCCCGGCGCCCTCTACAAGGGTCGCCTCGTGGGAAGCATCGGCCACGTGGCGGCCTTTTCCACTATGTGGGGCAAGCACTACTGCACCGGAGGGGTGGGCGGGGTGGTGTTCACCCGGGACGAAGACCTGCATTGGCGAGTGCGGCGTTTCTCCGATCGTGGCAAGCCGATTAACCTGCCCGGCATCGAGAACAACGTAGTCGCCGGCTTGAACTGCAACCTGGGCGACCTGTCGGCGGCGATCGGCATCGAGCAGTTGAAGAAACTGCCGGAGTTTCTCCGGCGACGTCGCCAGATCGCCCAGGTCATCCGGACGGGCCTGTCCGATTCCCGCGGGGTCTCGATCGGCTGGCAAGTTCCTGGAAGCCAGAGCGCGTACTGGAAGCTTCGCCTGCGGCTTGAGTTCCAGGCGTTGACCGTCGATAAGGTCCGGTGCTGCAAGGCGCTTGTCGCCGCGGGGATTCCTTGCGAAGTCCACTACCGTTTCATTGCTTGCGAAATGCCCTGGTTCGTCGACAAGGCCGTGTTCGGCCACAGTGGTTTCCCGTGGAACTGCTCGGACTACCACGGGCCGCAGAACCCACGATATGGGGTGGAGAACGCCATTCGGGTCGACGCGGAGACTTTCAAGATCCCCATTCACGAGAACTGGGGCGAACAGGAAGTTCGTGACGTCATTGCAGCTCTCAAGAAGGTCGAGGAGGCCTATGGCCGCAAAGGCTAGAGCCGATCTGCTGATTGTGGGGATGGGCGCGGCGGCGCAGATGTGCGCGCTGTATGCGCAGGACGCCAACCCGGATTTGAAGCTCCTGATCGCCACCAAGGCGCTCCGCGGCAAGGGCGGGTGCAGCCGCATGGTCCAGGGCGGTTTCAACGTGGTTCTCCACCGCGAGGACTCCCACGAGAAGCATCTCATGGACACCCTCAAGGGCGGGCAGTACCTCAATGACCAGGACCTGGCCCGCATCCTGGTCGAGCAGGCTACGCCCACGATCAAGGAGTTGGAGACCAAGTTCGGCTGCTTCTTCGACCGCAACCCCGATGGGACTATTCACCAGAAGGCCTTCGCCGGGCAGTCGTTCGACCGAACCGTGCATAAGGGCGACCTGACCGGCATCGAGATCATCAGCCGCCTGACAGAGCAGGTGATGAAGCGGGGCATCCCCGTCCTGGAGGAATGCCGGGCGGTGGAACTGCTCCTGGATGAAGCCGGCCAGACGGTCACCGGCGCGTTGCTGCTGGACATGCGGCGGGGGGAGTTCCTCGTCGTGGAGGCGGCGGCGATCCTGGTCGCCACCGGCGGCGGGCCGACGCAGTACCGTTTCCACGCCCCGGGGCCGGAGAAGTCCGCAGACGGCTTGGGGATGCTGTACCGCGCGGGCGCGCTCATGAAGGACATGGAGATGCTCCAGT